>CAJBMR010000335.1 GCA_903954205.1 uncultured bacterium
GCCTGCGCCGTTGTCGCCTAGCACGATGTTGCTGAGCGCGACCTCGACGTTGTCCAGTGACCCGCCGACGGCATCAGCGGTGAAGGTGCCCTTGCCGTCCTTGGTGCCGGTAACGGCCTGGGTGATGCGCAGGGTGTTGTCTGCGGGAGCCGCCTTGTCCTTGTTGAGGAAGAGCAGTTTGGTGCCGTCCTTGGGGATGGACCATCCGCCGGGAAGGGGTAGGAATTCGGGCCCGTTCACCGTCTGCCCGAAACGATCAACGAAGGGCTGCATGTCCACCGTGCCGTCGAGCAGACCCCACTGACCGTCGGTCAAGGCGGAGTTGACGGCGCCGCGCCAGGTGATTAGGTCACCGCTGCCACCGGCAAGCTTGAAGATCCGCAGGATGACCGAGCCGGTCGGCACCCATCCCATCCGCTTCACAGACAGTCCGCTCGGATCGACGGACGCCTGCACGTCCTTGAAGGTCCAAGCAGAGGGGTGCTCCAAAGTGGCGCCGGCGATGCCTATCGCGCCCTCACCCGTGCACTTCCCGCCGTCCGAGAAGACCTTGGAGATGTCGGCCTGTTTCGGCGTGAAGGTGAGTTTGACGCCACCCGGTGGATCGATGGTGATCGGATCGTTGGTGCCACGCCCGTTCTGCTCCAGCACGTTTGTCGCGAGCGAGCAAAAGACGGCCAGGTTGGCTGCTGTGTCGTCCTCACTGGTCACCTCGCGAGTCGAGAGCGCAACTGGCTCCTCCTCGAGTGCATAGAGGATGTAGCCCTCCTCCTGCGTCTCGCCGTTCGACATCACGGCCGCCACCTCGACCACCTGCGCATCGCCCGGCTGGGCGGGCACGGTAAAGGTGGCACTCATCTCGTCTGTCACGAAGGTGCTCTGGTCGTTCTCGTCGACGAGGTACCACGCGACCGACGTGACGGACGCGTCGGTGCGGGACCGCACGCTCAAAGTGAGTTCAGTGCCAGCGGGCTGCGGCTGCTGAGGCGGGTCGATAGTGATCTGGTTGTCGTCCGCATCGACGAAGTCCTCGAAGGACACAGGGATGCGGGATGCGGCTGCAAGCTGTGTGAAGCGGCTGTCCCTGCCATCCGATTGGCCAACCTGCTTGCTGGCGTTGAGCGTGAGGGTGATGGTGCGCGTGACGGTGCGGCCATCGCCGATGACGCGAAGTCCGATGACGGACTTCACGACCCCCTTGAGCGTGTCGGGGTATTCCAGCACCTGATTGATCTGATCCTGCGCGCCGCGCACGTTGACCGGGGCGAGGAAGCGGGGCTTGGGACCGGACTTCACGAACCATTGCGCGTCGACGGACTGGTCCGCGATGCCGGTGATCGAGCCTTTGAGCACCACTTGGCGAGCCTGGGGGGTGCCGGAGGTAAGGAGTGAGACAGCTCGTCCCGCGGGGCTCTGGAGCGATGCGCCGAGGGCAGCAGCCACGGGAATCGGGCCGACGTCCTGCACGAGCCAGGGCTTGGGCCAGGGGCTCGACGAGGCAGCGGGGTCACCCTTCCACGTCGCCCGCGCGGTGATCTCGGTGATGGGCGAACGGTCACGAGCATTGAGTGCGACGTCGATGTGCACGCGAATCGGAGCAGGCGTGACGCCTCGAGCGACCTGGCCGCGGTGAGTGCAGGTGACGACCCGTGTGCCGACCTTGGGCTTCGAGCAGGCCCACTCTGCCGCGCTGGCCTTGGAGATGGAAGCGCCGGTGGGCGTGCTGATGCGGACCTGCACATCGCGGACGGCCCGATCCGAGGTGCCCCGGCGGGTGAGGGTCACATCAACAGCCCCGGAGCCACCCAGTCGCGCCGGATCGCGTTCGAGCACGGCAATGGAGAACTGCGGTGTCGGTGCTGCCGTCCCCCGCACCGTCTTGGGCACTGCGTTCGCGCGTGCCTGCGACGGGTCGGCGACGGACGCGGTCAGCTCGGCTGCAGGCGGCTGCTCCGCGGAGGCGGCGAGTGTCGCCCCGGTCGTGGGGACGATGAGGACTCCGGCCAGGAAGGCGACGAGGGAGGAGCGAAAGACGGACATGGTCCTACTTAAGCAGTCGGGGCGGTGCCCGGAGGGCAGATTCGCCAATGCGGCGTGACAGGATCGGCTCGTGAGCCTCGACACTGTCGCGCGCGCGTCCGACACACCCGA
>CAJBMR010000336.1 GCA_903954205.1 uncultured bacterium
GCCCGAGCATGATCCTCGGCCTCGGCTGCATCGCGCACGACCTCATCCTGGTGACAGAGACACCGTGGGAGTCAGGTAAAGGCCGTGTGATCGAGAGCGAGACCCGCTTCGGCGGCAATGTCCGCAACGCTCTCGCGACGATCGCGGCCCTCGGCCATCCGGCCGGTTACCTCGGTGCGATTGGCACGTCGACGCTGGGTGATGAGGCCGTGGCTGACCTCGCCGAGTACTCCATCAGCACCGAGTACGTCGAACGGATTGCTGGAGCGGATCCTGTGGCATCACGCATCACGGTGACCGCGGGTGGAGAGCGCTACATCGCATTCGACGATGCCCCCCTCTTCAGGACGCCCCTGCCCAATGAGGACATCGTCTCGCGAGCACTGGACATTGCCGGTGCGCTGCTCATCGATGCCTGTGTGGCGCCTCCCGGCTCACTCGAGGTTGTGGAGCATGCGCGTGACCGCGGAGTCCCGGTGATCCTCGATGCGGAGCGAGACCCGTCGCCCACCGTCCTCGCCTTGGTCGCGGCTGCAGATCATCTCGTCATCCCCCGCACCTTCGGTTCGATGGTGACGGGGTTCGATGATCCGGTCGCCATCTCCCAAGCACTGTGGAACCACAACCGCTCCGTCGTCGTGCTCACGGAAGGCACGGCGGGGGCCCACGCGTTTGATGCCCCGGGATCGGTCGTGCACGTGCCGGCCTTCCCGGTTACGGCTGTCGACACGACCGGATGCGGTGATGCGTTCCATGGCGCTTATGCCTGGTCCCTGCTCAAGGGAGCGGATCTTCATGATCGTGTCGAAGTCGCCAGTGCCGCGGCTGCGGCGCTCGCAGCGCTGCCCGCCGGCAGTCGCCGGGTGGCTACGCGGTCTGCGATAGCGACGTACGCACCCGCACACCAGTCTCTTTAGCGAGCCGGGTATCCGCCGTCGACGGCCAACTCGCACACTGTGACGAAGGACGCTTCATGCGGTTACCAGGGCAGCGAGGCACTCAGGCTGGCTCGTGCACTCCTGCGTGTAATCCCGTGCGCCAGCGCGGTCTCCGGGTCCGAGATCAGTCATCGTGCCCAGGGTCGGGTACATCACATTGGTAGGTGATGTCGCGTGACCGAGGCCGAAGATGTGCCCCAGTTCATGCAGGTAGAGATTGGTCAGATGGCGGGGTTCCTCTGACTGCTCACGCAGGACATAGCCACGTCGGAAGACGGCCATGCCCGAGACGACCTCGCGGGCGAGCATGGAGGTGGGTCGAGCGAGCCCCACGACGTTGCCGCTGAGTCCAGACACTTCCTTGCCGCCGTAGAAGCCGATGTAGATGTGGCGTGTGCGCGGGGCTGAATTGTCCGCCGCCCTCAGCTGGTAGGAGGTGTTGTCGTACACCAGTGGTTGACGCCCCGTGAATTCCAGTGGCACTCCTGAGTAGCGCGACCACAGTCCGAGCGCCGTCCGCAGGCGCGCCATCTCGCGTTTCGCGGCAGCGGGGCTGAGCCGACCCATGTCCACACTCCAGGTCACGGGCTCGGGGCACGCCGCCCAGCCCGATCCCCTCAGGGCGTCGTCGCCGAAGAAGCTGGAGTAGTCGCCCTCGGCGGCGAGCGCAACAGCCGCGCGGGTCGGCTGAGCCGCCCCCATCAGGCTGGCCTGGGCGGGTGCCACGCCGATAACCAGCGCGACCGCGAGAGCGGCGACGCCTGCCCTGATCAGTCCAGCACCCACACCTCGAGGCTAAGCGCAAGTCATTGACTGATCAAAGTCGAGTCATCAACTCGCTCAAGGCGGTCTCCTCAATGGCAGTGACCGGGTTGAGGGGCCACATCTATGCCGGGACTGCGTCTGAAGAAGCCCACGGGCTTGAGGTGGAAGCCGACCCGCTCGACGGGCATGACCGGCCAGTCCTCCGTCCGCGGGATGTGATTGGTCCCGAAGGAGTACCAGAGCACGACGTCGGTGTCGGTGAGTGCGCGATCGCGCGCTGTCCACGTCGGCAGCCCTGCGCCGCCCGGGTGCATGAAGGGGTATTCGCCAGCGGGATAGCGCTCCGCGCCGTCGTAGGGCGTGACCCACAGGTGGTGGTACATGAATCCTGCACGTCGTCCGATGACCGAGTCGGGGCTGGCCATGGGATACGTCGTGTGCCCGGGCACCAGCTTGTAGCCAACGGCGTCGCCGAGGTGGTTGGTCGAATTCGGATTGACCACCTTCCAGTAGCGACCGTTGAAGGGATCGACGGTGCGGCGCGCCTGCAACTCGGACTTCAGGTGCGTCGCGCAAGTGGTGTACGCCGCCCCATGCGGGTTGGCAGGCCCGGGAGGAAGGGCTTCGGACTCGACCTCCATCACCGTGTTGCTCGCGCCATCGACGTCTAGATCGAGGCGGGCGCAGAAGATGTGCTGGTGGTAGGGGGCAAGGAGCCCCGGCTCCAATTCGGTGGAAGACGGTCCCGGCTTTCCGGCGATGGTGAGGACGATGCCGGTGAGCTTGGCCTCGAACTCGATGGAACCGTCCTGGTAGAAGTACCAGAAGTAGCCGTACTCGTAGTTGTTGATCGTGA
>CAJBMR010000337.1 GCA_903954205.1 uncultured bacterium
CCAAGCTGCGCTTCACGCTCCTCACGGGAGCCGTCTCGCTGCTCGTGTTCCTCGTCCTGCTGCTCTCGACCCTGTCGGCAGCCCTGGTCGGCGCGCTCGTCGGCGCTCTGGAAGGTCTGCGGGCCGACGGCCTCGTCTACGCCGACTTCGCTCGCGACAACATCGCCGCCAGCCGCATGGACCCGCAGGTTGCGCAGGCGGTAGCCGCGATCGACGGAGTGACGGCCGCCTCACCCATCTCCACCTTCACCACCGCGGCATCGATCGGCGGCACACCCTCCGACGTCCAGGTCTTCGGTTTCGTCGCCGACGCCCCCGGTGCACCGTCGGGACTCTCCGATGGTCGCCTGCCAAGCGCAGCAGGTGAGGCCGCGGTCGACGGTGGCGGTGTCGCGATCGGCGACGTCATCACACTCGATCCCGCGGGCACCGAGCTCACTGTCGTCGGCCTGCTGCGCGGTGCGCAGTTCAATGCCATCCCGACGATCTACACCGGTCTCGATACCTACGACGAGGCCTTCGCCGCGACCAACCCGGGCCTGCCCTTCGTGCCCATCAACGCCGTCGCTTTCGACGCCGCCGACCCGGCAGCCGTCGCGACCGCCATCGAGAGCGGTGTGCCCGGGGTGAGCGCCTACAGTCGCGACGAGGCAGTCTCGCTGATCCCCGGTATCGAGTCGATCTCCCAGAGCTTCGGCATCCTCGTGGGCCTCACCTTCGTCATCGGCATCGTCGTCATCGGCTTCTTCTTCCTCATCCTCACGGTGCAGAAGCTCAAGCCCTTCACGCTCCTGCGCGCGATCGGCACGAGCACCGGCAGGCTCGCCGCGACCGTGGCGATCCAGATCACCCTCGTCGTCCTCCTGGCTTCGGTCATCGCGGTGGAGCTCACCCTGCTCGCGGTCCAGGGACTCAACACCGGCCTGCCCGTCACCATCGAGCCCGGTCTGATCATCGGAGTCGTGCTCAGCGTGTGGATCTTCTCCCTGCTCGCCGGCCTGCTGAGCATCCGGCGCATCGCACGCATTGATCCGGCCAGTGCGGTGGGTGCGCGATGAGCGGACCCGCAGCCCTGCTCTCTCGCGGAGAGCTCACCCGCACCAAGGGCCGCTTCGGCGCAGTGGTCGGCGCTCTCGCACTCATCGTCTTCCTCGTCCTCGTGCTCGGGGCACTGGCCGATGGCCTCTTCTACGGCGCGACAGGGGCGGTGCGCTCGACCAATGCCACCGCCTTCGCCTTTTCCGACGACGCCGAGGGGTCGCTCATCCGCTCGCGCATGGACGAGTCAGATGTCGCAGCTCTCGCGAGCGCGCCCGGCGTCGAATCCGCGGGCCCCGTCGGTGTGCTCCTCACCGGTGGCACCGGTCCGGAGGGCGACATCGACCTCGCGGTATTCGGACTCGAGGTCGGTGGCCCGGGTACGCCGACAACGCTTGTCGACGGCCGTATGCCCGATGCGGGAGAGACCGGCGTCGCAGCGGTCGACACACGCCTGCAGGAGGTCGGCGTCACCCTCGGCTCCCAGGTGGCGGTCGGTGACGTCGCCGTCGAGGTCGTGGGCTTCGTGTCGGACGCGGCGTACCAATTGCAGCCCACCGTGTGGACGTCGGTCGCTGACTGGCGTGCGATGCGCGACGCGGTGCGCCCCGAGCTGCGCGGCCAGCCCACGGCGATCAACGCTGTCGCTCTCATCACCGAGCCCGGTGCCGACCTCAATGCGATCGCCGCGGCGCTGCCGGGCACGTCCGTGCTTACCGCCGAGGCCGTCGGCCTGGCGATCCCGGGCGTCGAGCAGCAGAGCTCCACACTCAACTCGATCATCTACACCACCCTGGCGGTCGCCGCCCTCGTCGTCGCGCTCTTCTTCGCCCTGCTGGTGCTGGAGAAGCGCGAGCTCTTCGCGGCCCTCAAGGCCCTGGGCACGTCCACCGGGGCGCTGGGGCGTGCCGCGATGGTGCAGGCGGTGGTCGCCTCGATCCTGGGCGTGATCATCGGCGCGATAGTGGCGAGACTCTTCGGTCTCATCATTCCCGCCACGGTGCCCACGCTCTTCCGCACAGACACCCTGATCCAGATCGCCGTCTTCACCCTCGTCGCCGGAGTCGTCGGCGCCGCCTTCTCCCTGCGCCGCCTGGCGCGCATCGATCCGGCCACCGCCATCGGAGGAACGCTATGAACGACCCCGTCGCCGAGCGCCCCGGCGCACTGCTCCAGGTGCGCAATGTGAGCAAGGTCTACGGCAGCGGCCACACCGCCGTCACCGCGCTCGATGACGCCACCATGGCGGTCGAGCAAGGCGAGTTCGTCGCGCTCCTCGGCCCGTCCGGCTCGGGCAAGACGACGCTCATCTAGATCATCGGCGGTCTGCTCGCCGCCACATCGGGCAGCGTCACCCTCGGCGATGTCGATGTCACCGCGCTGTCCAAGCGCGAGCTGACGAAGTTCCGCGCCGAGCGGGTCGGCTTCGTCTTCCAGTCGGCCAACCTCGTGCCGTTCCTCACGGCGCGCGAGAACCTGCTCTACGTCGCCACGCTCGTCAAGACCCCCAAGAAGGCCGCGCAGCAGCGGGCCGACCAGTTGCTCGGGGAGCTCGGGCTCGCCGACCGGGCCAAGAACCTCCCTGAGCAGCTCTCGGGTGGCGAGCGCCAACGCGTCGCCATCGGCCGTGCACTCATGAACGATCCCGACCTTGTGCTTGTCGATGAGCCGACCGCTGCTCTCGACACCGCGCTCGGCCGCCAGGTGGTGCAGTTGCTGCGCCGGGAGATCAAGGATCGCGGCAAGACCGGCATCATGGTCACGCACGATCTGCGCATGGTGGAGTACACCGATCGCGTCTTCGAGATCCTCGACGGCCACCTCACCCACGTCGAGGAGCCCAGCACCCTCCAGCACTAGGCAGCCGCAAAAGGCTCGCTGGAGCAGGGTCAGTCCGACGCGCGCGCGTGGCTTCAGGGACGCGGTGTGTCCGACGTGGCCGGCACGCCGGGGGCAGAGACGTCGTAGTACTTCGCGTCCACCTGGAAGAGGGTCTGCAGCACCCTGGCCTTGAATGCACCATCCTGCGCCGAGCCCCACATCACCTCGGAGCCATTGCGCAGCAGGAGGGTCACGTCATTGCGGGTCGATGCCTCGATGCCCACGACCTTGCGCCGGATTTCCTCGGGGAGCTCGCGGGCGACGGTGACGGCCGCACCGACACCGTCTCCGGTGGCTCGCACGATAGGCAGGTCTCCCTCGATGGCTGCCACAGAGCGGATGACGGCACCCGTGGCGTCGACCACGTCGTAGCCACTGCTGCTCGCCACGAGGGCGACGGGGGTACGCCGCACGACGTCGATGACGATCGCGTCGGGCCATGAACGGCTCACCGCGACCGATTCGACGGCGGGCAGTGCAGCGATGCGTTGCTCGACGGCACCGGTGTCCACACGCAGCAGCGGCGTCCCTGTCTGCACCTCGGAAACCGCACTCACCTCATCGGGAGTGAGCGGCCCGGCGACCTCGGCCGCGGAGCTCACCGTGACCTGCACCTGGGTGACCGCGAGCCACGGCGAGAACCACAGCAGCCAGCCGACGGCGAGGATGATGGGGACGACGATGACGACCGGGATGAGCCAGCGCTTCACGCACGCTCCCGCAGCATCTCGACAATCTGGGGGGCGAGCAGGCCCACATCGCCGGCTCCCATGGTGAGCACGACGTCGCCCGTGCGGGCGCGCTCGACGACGACGCGTGGCACCTGCGCCCAGGACGGCTCGAAGTGCACGCGGTCAGCGGGAAGGGGCACGGCCGCCGCGATGACGGCACCGCTCGCACCCGGGATCGGCTGCTCCCCCGCGCTGTAGACCTCGAGGACGACGACCTCATCGGCGAGTCCGAGTGCCCGACCGAAGTCCAGGGCGAAGATCGAGGTGCGCGTGTAGCGATGACTCTGGAAGGCGACGACGACGCGGCCCTCACCGGCGACCTCGCGTGCCGCGCGCAGTGTCACCTCCACCTCCGTCGGGTGGTGCGCGTAGTCGTCGTAGACGCGGATGCCGTCGACCTGGCCGCGCAACTCGAAGCGCCGCTGCGTGCCGGTGAATGCCTCGAGTCCTTCCGCAGCCTCGGCCACGGGAGCGCCGAGCACCGAGACGACCGCCCACGCGGCGGCCGCATTGAGGGCGTTGTGCATGCCGGGCACCTGCAACGCCACCGTGCCGCGGCGCATGCCATGGTCCATCACGCTGAAGGACCATCCGCGGTCGCTCGCGACAGGATCGACGATGCGCACATCGGCATCCGCTGACTGGCCGTAGGTCACCACGCGCACGCCCTCGGCACGGGCGCGCTCGGCGACGCGCCGCGCCCCCGGGTCATCGACGCACAGGACGGCGACGCCATCCGTCTCCTTGGTCGCGGCGCAGAAGCGCACGAAGGCGTCCTCGATGCTCGCAAGGTCGGCCCAGTGGTCGAGGTGGTCGGCCTCCACGTTGGTGACCACCGCGACCCGGGGTGTGATGGCGAGGAAGGATCCGTCGGACTCATCGGCCTCGACGACGAAGTGCGGGCCGGTCCCCCAGTGCGCATTGGTGCCCGAGGACTGCAGCTCGCTGCCGATCGCGAAGGACGGGTCTTCGCCGCAGGCCTGCAGCGCGACGGTGACCATCGAGGTGGTCGTGGTCTTGCCGTGGGTGCCGGCGATGGCGATGGGCTGGCGGCCCGCCATCACGGCGTTGAGCGCCTCCGCGCGGGTCCACACCGGCAGTCCGCGGCGGCGCGCCTCCACCACCTCGGGATTCGTGGGCGGGATCGCCGTGGACGCCACCACGACCGATGCGGGCGGGTCGCCGTCGAGGCACTCGATCCCATGGCCGACGTGCACCTGTGCACCGAGTGCGCGCAGTGCCGAGAGTCGACGTGACTCCTTCGCATCGCTGCCCGAGACGGGGACCCCCTGCGCGAGCATGAGTCGCGCGAGCGCTGACATGCCCGCGCCGCCGATGCCGATGAGGTGCACGCGGGTGACGCCGTCGAGCGAGGGGGCCATCAGGATCCCCCTGCCGCGCGCACCATGTCGGCCAGGCGCTCGGCTCCGTCGCGTACGCCGTGCGCCGACGCCGCGCGGCCCATTTCTGCAAGCCGCTGCGGATCGGCGACGAGGGGCAGCACCTGGGCGCGCAGGGCACCGGGCGTGAAGTCCGCATCCTCGATCAGCAGGCCGCCACCCGCCGAGACGACCGGCTGCGCGTTGAGGCGCTGCTCGCCGTTGCCGATGGGCAGGGGCACATAGATCGCGGGCAGGCCGACGGCGGCGAGCTCCGCGCACGTCATCGCGCCGGCCCGCGTGATGGCGAGGTCGGCGGCGGCGTAGGCGAGGTCCATGCGGTCGATGTAGGGCAGCGTCACATACGCGATGGCATCGTCGCCAAGAGGGACCACGCCTGTCGCGCTCTCCCCCACGGCGTGCAGCACCTGCACCCCGGCGGCGCGCAGGTCGGCAGCGGCGCCGGTCACCACTTCATTGAGGCGCTTCGCGCCGAGGGATCCGCCGAAGACGAGCAGCGTGGTCCGGTCCGGGTCCAGCCCGAAGTGTGCGCGCGCAGCAGCACGCTGCGCAGAGCGATCCAGCGTGACAATCGAGGTGCGCATCGGCATGCCCATGTGCGTCGCGCCGGGGATCGACCCGGCGACAGCCTCGGCCACCCACGGTGTGAAGCGCGCGCCGAGCTTGTTGGCCATGCCGGCGCGTGCATTGGCCTCGTGGATGACGATCGGCACTCCCGCCGATCGCGCGGCGAGGTAGGCGGGGGCGGCGACGTATCCACCGAAGCCCACGACGACATCGGGCTGCTCCTCGGCGAGGATCCGCCGCATCTGGCGCACGGATCCCGCGATGCGGGGTGCGACGAGGAGCAGGTCCTTCGACGGCTTGCGCGGCATGGGCACGGCGGGCAGCGTGCGCAGGCGGCGTCCGCGCTCGGGCACGAGCCGGGCCTCCAGGCCGACCGAGCGGCCGACGAAGACGACCTCGGTGGTGGGGTCCTGCGCGGTGAGGGTGTCGGCGAGGGTGAGCGCGGGCTCGATGTGCCCCGCCGTGCCACCGGCGGCGAGCAGGATCTTCACCGCGTTCGTGCCCGGCGGGTCGGCCGAGCCGCCCCTGTCGGGCTGGTCTGCTTCCGCTGTGCGGGCTTCTTGGATCGCGGTGCGGAGTCGGGTCCCCCGTCGATGACGGTGAGGGAGACAGGCTTCACCGGTGCACCGCCTGCCGTCGCGCCCGCTCTGCGCGCGAAGGACATGAGCATGCCGAGGGAGATGAGCAGCGGGACCAGCGACGAGCCACCGTAGGACACCAGCGGCAGGGGTACGCCGGTGATGGGCAGCAGGGAGAGCACC
>CAJBMR010000338.1 GCA_903954205.1 uncultured bacterium
TGGTCGACTGGCCGATGAGGAGCATCGGGATGCCGCGCTGCTTGGCCGTGCGCGTGAGCGCCTGCGTCACCTCGAGGACCTGCGACACGCCACCTGCCCGGCCCTCCAGCTCGGAGCTCGAGATGGTCTGCACGGAGTCGACGATGATGAGCGCGGGCCGATGGTGGTCGACCTGGCCGAGGATCGTGAAGAGGTCGTTGTCGTCGGTGACGAAGAGACGATCGGAGACCGCCCCGATGCGTCGGGCGCGAAGCGCGATCTGGTCTGCCGACTCCTCGCCGGAGGCGTAGAGGACTGATCCGGAATTGCGCTGGGTGAAGGCGTGCGCCACCGCGAGCAGCAGGGTCGACTTGCCGACTCCGGGCTCGCCCGCGACGAGCACGACCTGGCCAGCGACCAGGCCGCCGCCCACGACGCGATCGAATTCACCGGCGCCCGTGGGCAGGCGGCGTACGCGCTCGTCGGCGATCTCCGTGACGGGCTGCGCGGGGCGCACCGCGGCCGCGGCCTTGCCGGTCTTGGCGGCCTTGGTCGTCGGGGCGGCGGCTACCTCAGCGACGGTGCCGAACTCCTGGCACTTGGGGCAGCGGCCCACCCAGCGCAGCGACGTGGCACCGCAGGCGTTGCACTGGTAGGAGACGCTCGACTTGGCCACGTCGGCAGGCTACGCGCCCGCTCCGACTCTCGCCGGTCCAGTCGTTCTCCGGGCGAAAAGGTTCACCCGGTGGCACCTTTCGACCGTAGAACGGGGAGGAGGCTTACTGCGGATCGGCGGGGTGGGGAGCGAGGGCCTGGCGCGCGGCGCCGCGGGCGTTGAGAAGTGCTGCCTCATGTGCCTGGCAGTACTCCACCAGCACGGCGTAGGCCTTCTTGCCCATGAGTTCGACCAGCTCGTCGCGGTTGGTGATGTAGACGGGCTCGGAGGCGATGTGGGCCTCGGTGTTGCCGCTGCAGTACCAGTCGAGGTCGTGGCCGCCCGGTCCCCAGCCGCGGCGATCGAACTCCGTGATGGAGACCACCTGCACCTTGGTGTCGTCCGGTCGCTCGACCTCGTCGTAGGTGCGACGGATCGGCAGCTGCCAGCACACGTCGGGCTTCGTCTTGACGAAGGAGATGCCCTCGCGCTCGGCAAGCCCGTGCAGCGCGCAGCCTTCGCCGCCTTCGAAGCCGGGCCGGTTGAGGAAGATGCAGCCGCCGTCGACGACGCGCGTCTTGCGCTCGCCGTCGCCAGCCTTGACGGTCGTGCCCTTGCGCTGCCCGATGTCGTAGAACTGCCAGTGCTCAGGATCGAGCTTGGCGGCCCACTTCAGGGTGCGCTTCTCATCGTCCTTGTCCGTGAAGTGCGCCCCCTGGGTGCAGCAACCGGAGTCCGGTGCCGTCGCGTAGATGCCCTTGCAGCCGCGGCCGAAGATGCAGGTCCACTTGGAGGTCAGCCAGGTGAGGTCGATCCGGTATCGGGTCGCCTTCTTGCCGGGGGCGTCGAACTCGACCCAGGCGCGGGGAAAGTCAAGGGGAACTTCGGGCACCGGGCGACCATACATGCTCTCCGGCGCGGTAGCGTGCGCGTCGTGCGGCTGGGCGTCCTGGACATCGGATCCAACACCGTTCATCTGCTTGTCGTCGACGCGCACCAGGGTGCGGCACCGCTCCCCGCATGGAAGTCGAAGGTATCCCTGCGGCTCGCCGAGCACCTCACGCCCGATGGCCGTATCGACTCCGCTGTGGTCGATGAACTCGTCGAGTTCTCACGCGAGGCCCAGGCCACGGCCGAAGACCTCGGTGTCACCGAATTCCTCGCCTTCGCCACATCGGCGATCCGCGAGGCACCCAATGGCCTCGAGGTCATCCAGGCGGTTCGTGAGCGGGCAGGCCTCGACGTGGAGGTCCTCAGCGGCGCGGAGGAGGCCCGACTGACCTTCCTCGCCGTACGCCGGTGGTTCGGTTGGTCGGCTGGCCGGATCCTGGCGCTGGACATCGGGGGAGGCTCGCTCGAGCTCGCGACCGGCGCGGACGAGGAGCCGGAGGTCGCGCTGTCGCTGCCACTCGGAGCCGGGCGCCTCACCCGCGAATTCTTCGCCGACGACCCTCCCACGGACAAGCAGGTGCGCGAGGCACGCAAGGCTGCCCGAGCAGCGCTCGGTGCCGTCGTAGGCCAGATCCTGCGCGCCGGCGAGCCCCGCATCACCGTCGCGACGTCCAAGACCTTCCGTCAGTTGGCGCGGATCGCTGGCGCTGCTCCGTCTAGTGAGGGCTTCCACGTCAGGCGCACCCTCTCTCGGGAGGACGTGCGCCTGTGGGCTGCGAAGCTCGCGACGATGAACGCCGCGGAGCGCAGTCGCCTGCCGGGAGTCTCGGAGTCGCGCGCGCCCCAACTCCTCGCCGGCGCGATTGTCGCGGAGTCTGCCATGGACCTCCTCGGCGTCGAGCAGCTCGAGATCGGCCCCTGGGCGCTGCGCGAGGGCGTCATCCTGCGAAGGATCGACGGGCTCGAGACATGACGACGGCCACGGACCTGGTCGGACTCACATCGGAGCAGGTGGCTGAACGGGTTGCGCTCGGCCAGACCAATGATGCCCCCGACCCTCGCAGCCGCAGCCTGGGCAGCATCATCCGCTCGAACACACTCACGTGGTTCAACGCCCTCATCGGCTCCATGTGGGTCGTCATGTGGTTCGTCGCGCCGTTCCAGGACTCGCTCTTCGGCTTCGTGATCGTGGCCAATTCCCTCATCGGAATCGTGCAGGAGTACCGAGCGAGCCGGGCGCTCGCGAAGCTCTCCGTGATCGGTGAGGCAAAGCCGATGGTCCGGCGGGACGGTGTGGACGTCGAGGTCCGGCCGTCGCAGGTGGTGCTCGACGACCTCGTCGTGCTGCGATCGGGTGACCAGCTGGTGGTCGACGGCGAGATCGTCTCGGCCGATGGCCTCGAGATCGACGAGAGCCTGCTCACCGGCGAGGCCGACCCCGTGGACAAGGCGGTGGGCGATCAGGCGATGTCCGGCTCCTTCGTCGTCGCCGGCAGCGGGTTGTACGTCGCCACGCGGGTCGGCCGCGATTCGTTTGCGGCCGGGCTCACCGAGCAGGCCAAGAAGTTCACGCAGACGAAATCCGAGTTGCGCGATGACATTGCGAAGTTCGTGCGCCTCGCATCCTTCCTGATCCCACCGGTCGGGATCCTGCTGCTCATCTCCCAATTGCGCGCCAATCAGTCCGTGGACGATGCGATCCGGGGCACCATCGCGGGCGTTGTGACGATGGTGCCCGAGGGCCTGGTCCTCCTCACGAGCATCGCGATGGCGGTCGCGGTCGTCCGTCTCGCGCAGCGCAAGGTCCTCGTGCAGGACCTGCCCGCTGTCGAAGTGCTGGCCCGTGTCGACACGGTGTGCGTCGACAAGACGGGCACGCTGACGGAGCCGGGCATGGCGGTGACCGACGTCGTGGTGCTCGACCCCTCCGTCGACGTCGACGCTGCCCTCGCCGCGATGGGTGCCTCGGAGGAGAGCCCCAACCCCACGCTCGCGGCGGTCGCGCAGGCCTATGCCAACCCGACCTGGTCGATGGTCGAGGGCATCGCCTTCTCCAGCGCGCGCAAGTGGTCGGCAGCGACCTTCCACGATCACGGCACGTGGCTCCTGGGTGCACCCGAGGTCGTGCTCGGTGATGCCGATCCTGCGGTGCGCGAGCGCGCGGAGACGCTCGCGGCTCAGGGCTCGCGCGTGCTGCTCCTCGCTCGGGCGACGGGCCCGGGTCCCGATGCCGAGCGTGGGCCGGGAGAGGTCACCCCGGCCGCACTCGTCGTCATCGACCAGCGCCTGCGCTTCGACGCGGCCGAGACGGTGCGCTACTTCCTCGAGCAGGAGGTCGCCGTCAAGGTGATCTCTGGCGACAACCCCGCCACTGTCGGCGCCATAGCCACCCAGGCGGGCGTGCCCGGCGCCGACGATCCCCTGGATGCCCGCGAGCTCACCGAAGACCCTGCGCAGCTCGAGGAACCCATCGACTCGCACTCCGTCTTCGGCCGGGTCACTCCGGCGCAGAAGCAGGCCATGGTGGGCGCACTCCACCTTCGGGGTCGCACGGTGGCGATGACGGGCGACGGTGTCAACGACGTACTAGCCCTCAAGCAGGCTGACCTGGGAATCGCCATGGGCTCGGGATCCTCGGCCACCCGAGCCGTGGCGCAATTGGTCTTGCTGGACAACAGGTTCTCGGTGATGCCGTACGTCGTGGCTGAGGGACGCCGTGTCCTCGGCAACATCGAGCGTGTGTCCGACGTCTTCCTCACCAAGACGTTCTACGCGACGATCATCTCGGCGTTCATCGGCCTCTCCGTCCTCTTCACTTTGGGAGCCAATGGTCAGCCACTGGAGTTCCCCTACCTGCCGCGACACTTCACGCTCATCAGTTCGTTGACTATCGGCATCCCCGGGTTCTTCCTGGCTCTCATGCCCAACACCGAGCGCTTCCGACCAGGCTTCCTCCGTCGTGTGCTGCTCTTCGCCGTACCCGCGGGAGTTATCTGTGCGGCAGCGGGACTCGGCACCTACCTCGTGGTCCTCTCGATCGGCGAGCCGCTCGCGGATGCGCGGTCAGCGGCCACGATTGCTCTCTTCATCGTCACCTTCGCCGTGCTCGTCCACTCCGCACGTCCACTCAACCTCCTGCGGCTCGGCGTGTGCGCGGCGATGCTCCTCTCCTTCGTCGTGGTGCTCCTCGTGCCGTGGCTATCGAACTTCTTCGCGGTTTACGTCCAGCCCGAGCGCGACACCGCCATCGCTGTCGCCTTCGGCCTCGGGGGCGCCCTGCTGATCTCCCTCACCGCGAGGGTCACCGATCGACTGCGCCGCGCCTGATACCCCGAGTCTTTGCGACACTGAGCACGTGTCCCGCGTGCCCGTGGCCCTTTCGACCTCATCGGTCTTTCCTGATGGCACCGCTGCGGCGTTCGAGGTGGCATCGCGGCTGGGATACGACGGCGTCGAGATCATGGTGATGACGGATGCGGTCAGCCAGGACCCTGTGGCACTGCGTCGACTGTCCGATCACTACGCCGTCCCGATCCTGTCCGTGCACGCGCCCTGCCTGCTGGTGACGCAGCGCGTGTGGGGGACCGACCCCTGGGGCAAGCTGGTGCGCGCACGCGATGCCGCCGAAGAGCTCGGGGCCAGCACTGTCGTGGTTCATCCGCCTTTCCGCTGGCAGCGTGAGTATGCGCGCGAGTTCGTGGCGGGACTCGCGCGCATGGAGGGCGAGACTCCGATCCGCTTCGCCGTCGAGAACATGTACCCCTGGCGCGCGGGATCCCGCGAAGTCAAGGCCTACAGCCCGGGCTGGGATGTCCGCGACGAGGACTATCCCCACACCACGCTCGATCTGTCGCACACCGCTGTATCCGGGAGCAATGCACTCGAGATGGCGCGCGACCTCGGTGACCGGCTCGCCCACATCCACCTCGCGGATGGTTCCGGTTCCGCTCGCGACGAGCACCTCATCCCCGGTCGTGGCACCCAGCCGTGCGGCGAATTGCTCGCGGAGCTCTCGGCCCGTGGCTTCGATGGCACCGTCGTCGTGGAGGTCTCGACTCGAAGCGCGGCCGATCGAGCGACCCGCGAGGCCGAGCTGGCCGAAGCCCTGGCGTTTGCCCGTGGCCACCTCGACGCGGCCCCGGCCTAGAGTGGGCGCGATGGCAGGCGAATCGCCGGAGGATCCGGCACGCGGGAGCGGCGAACAGGTGCGCGATGCGGCCATCGCCGCCGCACGCAACGCCTTCGCCGCTGGCAGTTACGCCCGCACCACCTTTAAGGGCCTGGCAGCGGCAGCCGGGGTCGCGCCCACGGTGCTGCGCAAGTACTACGACAACAAGGACGCGGTCTTTGCCGCGGCGCTGCGCCTGCCCACCGACCCGGTGGGAGCCGTCCCCACGCTTCTCGCGCCGGGGGTCGAGGGTCTCGGCGAGCGCCTGGTGCGGTTCACCCTCGACACGCTCGGTGACCCGCAGGTGCGCGATGACCTCATGTCGATGGCGCGCTCGGGTGCCTCGGCCGCTGCGCTCACCAAGTCACTTCAGGACTACCTCGACACGACCGTCATCGATCGCGTCGTGACGGCCGTCGGCGTACCCGATGCCCGCATGCGCGTGGCGCTCATCTCGAGCTATCTCATCGGCGTCGCAGCAGGCCGCTATGTCATGCGCATCGAACCGCTCGCATCGGCCAGTGAGGAGTACGTCGTGCGCCTCGTCGCGCCGACCATCCAAGCGCTGCTGGACCCCAGGACATCCCTGCCCAAGCCCTCGTCGACAGGAGCGACTGGATGATCGCGGTGGTTGGCGCCGGTGCCATGGGCGAGGTCTTCGTCGCGGGACTGCTGCGAGCAGGGACCGAGCCGCACAGGTTGGTGATCGCGGAGAAGCGCGCGGATCGCGCCCACGAGGTGTCGCAACTGCACGGCGTGCGCGCGGTGAGCATCGCGGAGGCAGCGCGTGAAAGCGCGACGATTCTGCTGCTGGTCAAGCCCCAGGACATCCCCGGCGTACTCGACGAGATGTCAGCGCTCATCGCCGATGGGACCGTCGTGATCTCGCTCGCTGCGGGAGTCCGCCTTGCCGCCCTGGAGGCGATGCTGCCTCGCGCTGCGGTTGTGCGCGCCATGCCCAATACGCCGGCACTCGTCGACCTCGGCATCACCGCGATCTCTCCGGGTGACTCCTGCTCGCCGCAGCAGGCCGACTACGTCGAGAGCCTGCTCTCCGCCGTCGGCCCTGTCGTGCGGGTGCCCGAGGACCTCCAGGACGCGGTCACCGCGACGTCGGGCTCGGGACCGGCGTATGTCTTCCGACTCGTCGAGGCCATGGTCGCGGGAGCGATCGACCTCGGTGTCGACCCCGCGGTTGCCCACCAGCTCGTGACGCAGACCGTCCTGGGTGCCGCGACGATGGCGGCACGACCGGGTGCGGACCCCGCGGCCCTGCGCGTCCAGGTGACCTCGCCCGGGGGCACCACGGCTGCCGCGCTCTCGGTCTTCGACGCGGGAGACCTCATGGGCCTCGTTGCCGACGCCATGCAGGCGGCTCGTGATCGCGGCCGGGAGCTCGGGGCGTGAGCGACGCGGTCGCGGTCGTCTGGGACGAGGCGCTGCGGGCCTACGACTTCGGCCCCGGCCACCCTCTCGCACCGATCCGCGTCCAGCTCGCCATGAGACTGGCTCGGGACTTCGGGCTTCTGGACACACCGACGCTGGAGATGCTGACCCCGGTTGTGCCCGCCACGATCGAGCAGATCGCCGCCGTGCATGAGCTCGAGTACA
>CAJBMR010000339.1 GCA_903954205.1 uncultured bacterium
CGGGCTGGTGCAGGACGAGGGCGATCTCTTCGCGCTCACGGCCGATGCCCTGCTGCGCTGCCCGTTCTTCACACGCGAGCCGGGCAAGGGCGAGGAGGGCCCGCAGCTCACGGAGAATGCCAAGGGGATGCTCGCCCAGATCGAGGCGGCCAAGGACAGGCCTCTGTGGCGTGCGCTCGTCGCCCTGTCGATCCGCCATGTCGGTCCCACGGCCGCGCAGGCGCTCGCGCGCGACCTCGGCAGCATCGACGCCATCATGGCGGCGACTCCCGAGCAACTCGAGTCTGTCGAGGGTGTCGGCGGAGTCATCGCGGAGGCCCTGCAGGAGTGGTTCGCCGAGCCCTGGCATCGCGAGGTGGTGGAGAAGTGGCGCGCCGCCGGTGTCCGACTGGCCGATGAGCGCTCGGACTCCGGTCCCGGGACGCTCGATGGCGTCACCGTCGTGATCACCGGGTCCCTCGAGGGATTCACGCGCGACGAGGCGAGCGCCGCGGTGCAGGAGCGTGGTGGCAAGGTCTCGGGCTCGGTGTCGAAGAAGACGGACTTCCTCGTCGCCGCGGGGGAGTCGACCTCATCGAAATACGAGAAGGCAGTGGCCCTCGGCGTACCCATCCTCGGCGTCGAAGGCTTCCGCGCGCTCCTCGACGACGGGGCCGATGCAGCCCGCGCTGTCGCCTCGTCGACCTAGCCTTCCCTCACCATTCGCCCTCCGCACTCCACCCTCTGCGCCGAGTGGTCAGTTGTCGGGCGGCGCCATGAGGAAGGGGCCCTCAACAACTGACCGCTCGGCGCAGGACGGGGCTGAAGCGGCCCGCACCATGGCCTCGTCGGCGCAGTGACGCCGGTCAATAGACTCCCTCCTATGTCCGCGATCACCCGCGCGGAGGTCGCGCACCTCGCCCGCCTCGCCCGCCTCGACCTCGCCGAGGACGAACTCGACCATTACGCCGAGCAGCTCGACGTCATCCTGACCTCGGTGGCGCGCGTCTCCGAGGTGGCCGCCGACGACATCCCACCGACGTCGCATCCCGTGCCCCTGGTCAACGTCACGCGCCCTGACCGGGCGGCGCCGAGCCTCACGCGCGATGAGGCGCTCGCTGCCGCCCCCTCGGTGGAGGACGATCGCTTCCGCGTGCCGCGCATCCTCGAGGAGGAGGAGTGAGCACCCCGCTCGAGCGCGACCTCATCCGCCAGAGCGCCGCGACCCTGGCGTCCGCCATTGCCGAGGGTGAGGTGACCTCACGCGAGGTCACCCAGGCGCACCTGGACCGGATCGCCGAGGTCGACGACCGTGTCCACGCTTTCCTGCACGTCGACGCCGAGGGAGCTCTCGCGACCGCTGATCACGTCGACGCGCGTCGCGCGGCGGGTGAGCCACTCGGCCCGCTGGCCGGAGTGCCGCTGGCGCTCAAGGACATCCTCGCGATGAAGGGCGTGCCCACCACCTGCGGTTCGCGGATCCTCGAGGGCTGGCGACCCCCTTACGACGCCACGGTCGTCGAGCGCTTGCGCGCTGCAGGGATTCCCATCCTCGGCAAGACCAACATGGACGAGTTC
>CAJBMR010000340.1 GCA_903954205.1 uncultured bacterium
ATGGTCAGGGCAGGACTCGCCCCGGTGCTCGCGGGGCGACGCCATGACGCCGTTGCGCGCCTTGCCGACCGCCTCGCACCCCTCGCACCCCGGCCGGCCACCGAGCCCACCATCGCCATCGCCGACGCGGGCGACCCCGCATCGGTGCGACGACTGCTCGAATCCGCCGATGACGTCCTGGTCTCCACCGTGGGGCCCTTCGTCGAGTGGGGCGACGCCGCGGTAGCAGCCGCCGTCGACGCGGGCGCGGCGTACCTCGACTCCACCGGCGAGCCTCCCTTCATCCGACGCGTGTTCGAGGACTTCGGTCCGCGTGCTGCTGCCAGCGGCGCCCGACTCATCACGGCCTTCGGCTACGACTACGTGCCGGGCAACCTCGCCGGAGCACTCGCGCTGCGCCGATGCCGGCGCGCCGGGCGTCCCGCGACGCGGCTCGACATCGGATACTTCATCGAGGGGTCGTTCGGCATCAGTTCCGGCACTCGCGCCAGCGCGGCAGGCGTGCTTCTCGCCCCCAGTTACGCCCGCCGCGGCGGCACGGTCATCGAGCGTCGCTCCTCCGGCGGCCGCACGCGCGCATTCGACCTGGGTCGGGGCCGGGTGTGGAAGGGCCTTCCCGTCGCCGGATCGGAGCATCTGGCGCTCCCCCTCACCGATCCCGACGTATCCGACATCGAGGTGTGGCTCGGCTGGGCGGGCAAGTGGACCCCGGCGGCGGCGTACGCCGGCACCGCCCTCGGCGCGGTGGCCGCTGTGCCCGGCGCCGGCGATCGGGCCATGCGCGCCCTGCGCCAGCGGCTGGGGCGCACCACGGGCGAGGGTCCCGATGCTGCGAGTCGAGCAGCCGCACGCACCGTGGTGCAGGCGGAGGCCTTCGATGCAGTGGGACGGCCCCTCACGTCGGTGCGCCTGGAGGGTCCGTCGCCGTACGACCTCACCGCAGAGTTGCTGGCCTGGGGAGCGGCCATGTCCGCCACGCAGTCCGTCGCCCCCGGAGCGCACGGGCCCGTCGATGCCTTCGGACTCGACGCACTCGAGCGCGGCTGCGCCGACATGGGACTCATCGCGGTCACCTAGTCCTGCGATGATCACCGACACCCAACTCACCGAGCCCGAGTGGCGCGAGCGCGCGGCCGCACATGCCGAGCGCGTCGCTCCCTGGATTCAGCCCCGGCTCGAGCGCCGCCGCCGAGGCCAGAGCCACCCCGTCGATGACTTCCTCTTCGACTACTACTCCTGGCGACCCGGACAGCTGGCCCGATGGCATCCCGGTGCCGGAGTGCTGCTCACCGGTGATGTCGCCGGCTTCCACGACCTCCGCGGCTACCTGGTCGACGATGTCGGCGCACGCGTGGACCCCGCTCATCTGCCCGTCGACATACTCCAGTCAACGCGTCACCTACTCGAATCGACGGCAGCGCGGCCGGCGTCCCTCGGGTGCTTCGGTCGGCACGAGTGGGCCATGGTCTATCGCCAATCACCGGAGGAGATTCGCCACTCGGCATGGCCGCTGCGCCTGCCTCCGGAGGCCATCTCGCAGGTGGTGGAGTCGTCTCCCCTGCGCTGTACCCACTTCGATGCCTTCCGCTTCTACACCTCGCAGGCGCGTCCGCTCAACATCGTCGAGCCCACCCGTGCGACCCAGGCCGCACTCGAGCAGCCGGGATGCCTCCACGCCACGATGGACCTCTACAAGTGGTGCTTTCGCGCCTACCCTGCGATCGGTGCCGACCTCACCGCAGACTGCTTCGCGCTCGCCCGTGAAGTGCGCGCGGTGGATATGCGGGCATCCCCGTACGACTTCCGGGAGTTGGGCTACTCGCCCATCACCATCGAGACCGCCGAGGGTCGAGCGGAGTACGTCGAGCATCAGCGCGACTTCGCCGCACGTGGTGCGCTCTTGCGCACGCGCGTCATCCAGCGTCTGCGCACCGCACTCGGCATCGGAGCACCGGCATGAACGCTCAGGCGGGTGCGGCCCTGCTCCGGATCGCGGCGTTCGGGGTGGCGGCCACCTTTGTCGGCGTCGTCCTCGCCGTGTTCGCCACTGGGGCATCGACCCCGGATGAGGGCACCGGGATCGCGACCCTGCAGACCGCGGTGTTTTTCTTCGGCCCCATCGCCGCCATCGCGACCCTGGCCTTCATCGTCGTCCTGGCACTGACTCGGCCCGCGTCGCTCGCCCTCAGGCGCCGGGCAGCACGCGTGGTGGCCGTCGCCTACGCCGTCATCGGCGCCGGGCTAGCGGTCCTGCTGTCCTCGACCTGGTGGGGACTGCTCGGCGGCATCGCCTCCGCCTGCGCCGCAGCCCTCGCATGGTGGCTCCTGGGCCGCGACGATCCCCAACCGATGACCTAGGAGTGCGGGTAAGGCACTCCGGTCGCGTCGAACTCCGCCGCGATCTCCTCGTAGCGAGCATCGATGCGCGCTGCGGTCGCGTCGTCGTAGTCACGACGCCACCTGCCGATGTGCGCCTGCTGGGGCGAGACGTTGGCGTCGAACCACTGCGAAAGACGCCGGTCTGGCTCTACGCCGATCCCGCCGAGGAGCGCGGTCAGGGTGGCCTCGCGGTCCGTGACGGTGAGTTCGTGCAGGTCGACCCGGAGGAACCTGCCGGGCGGGCATGCCTGCTCGGCGCGGTGCGCATCGATCATGCGCTCCCGCCACTCCTCGAGCGCGGTGAAGACGTCAGTCGGACCGAAGGGCTTGGAGACGAAGGATGCGGCCACATCGCGGCCGTCACGCATCATGTGCACGACTACGCCGTCAGGGAAGAGAGCGAGGACCCGATCGGCCGCCCGGGCGTTGGCCGGGGTCGTGTCGACCCACCGGGACTTCCCCTCGCCGCGAGACTGGGCGTCGGCCCACTTGCCCGAGGAGACGATCGCCTCGGCGAAGTGGCGTGACGCCCGCGCAGGATCCTCGGCGAACCCGGCGACGTATGCATCGCAGGCAGCACGCATCTGCTGCTCATCGAGACGACGGAAGAGACCGGAGCGCGCTCCCGAGGGCTTGACGCGCACGTACCAGTGCTCCCAGAGGGCGTCCACCACCTGCTGTGGCGTCACCTCGCCCGCGTAGGCGTCAGCAACTCCTCCACGAGACGCGATGAAGCGCAATTCACGGGGATTCGTCGCCCGCAGGTCACGATGACGGCCGAGAAGTCGTCCCGCGATAGTGGTGCCGCTTCGCCCCGTGCCACCCACGAAGACGGGCCTGTCCGGCGCGAGCCACTCGCTCATGGGCGACCTCTCACTTGCGCTTGCGCTTTGCCCGCTCCGCGCGGCGGCGCTCCGCCCGACCGGCATTGGGATCGACCTCGATCTCCTCGCCGTCGGCCAGCAGGGTCTCCCGCGAGACTCCGCCATCCGCGGAGGGCGCGGAATACTCCAGCACCTGCGGCCGCGCTGGGCCGAGGCCCTTGGCCGCGACCGAAGGTGCGGACTTGGCCGCAGCTGCGATCGCCTGCACCGCAGCAGATGCCGGTGCCTCCGTGACGACCGCGGCAGCCTGAGCCGCCTCCTCGCTCACCGCAGGAGGAGCCTGCACCTCCACGTTGAAGAGGAAGCCGACCGTCTCCTCCTTGATCGCCTCCATCATCGCGGTGAAGAGCTCGTAGCCCTCGCGCTGATACTCGATCAGGGGATCGCGCTGCGCCATGGCACGCAGGCCGATGCCATCGCGGAGGTAGTCCATCTCGTAGAGGTGCTCGCGCCACTTGCGATCCAGCACGGAGAGGATCACTCGACGCTCGAGCTCGCGCATGACCTCTTCGCCGAGCTCGGCCTCGCGACGGTCGTAGGCGAGATGGATGTCGTTGGTGAGCTCCTCGGAAAGGAACTCTGATGACAGTCCGGCTCGTCCGGCACCGGACTGCTCCTCGAGCTCCTCGACGGTGATCCCCACCGGGTAGAGCTGCTTCAGGGCCGTCCAGAGCTTCTCGAGATCCCAGTCCTCGGGATATCCCTCGGCAGTCGCCGAGGCGACATAGCCCGCGATGACCTCATCGAGGAAGGTGCGGACCTGCTCATGGATATCAGCGCCCTCGAGCACCTGCTTGCGCTCGTCGTAGATCACGAGACGCTGCCGGTTGAGCACGTCGTCGTACTTCAGGACGTCCTTGCGGATCTCGAAGTTCTGCGCCTCGACCGACGTCTGCGCGGATCGGATGGCGTTGGTGACCATCTTGGCCTCGATCGGCACATCGTCCGGGACGTTGAATCGCCGCAGGAAGGCATCGACCATCTCCGCCTTGAACAGGCGCATGAGGTCGTCCTCGAGAGAAAGGTAGAACCGAGTTTCGCCGGGGTCACCCTGGCGACCCGAGCGACCACGGAGCTGATTGTCGATACGCCGCGACTCGTGTCGTTCGGTGCCGAGGACATAGAGGCCGCCGAGAGCGATGACCGCCTCGTGCTCGGCCGCCACGGATTCCTGTGCCGCGGCCAGAGCCTCCGGCCACGCCTTCTCGTAGCTCTCCGGATCCTCGACCGAGTCGAGGCCACGGCGCTCGAGCTCCTGCGCAGCGCGGAACTCCGGGTTGCCGCCGAGCATGATGTCGGTGCCGCGCCCGGCCATGTTGGTGGCAACGGTGACGGACCCCTTGCGCCCGGCCTCGGCGATGA
>CAJBMR010000341.1 GCA_903954205.1 uncultured bacterium
AGCCAACACCTTCACGGTCCTCACCGATCCCAAGGGCCGGGCGTCGGTAGAGATCCAGACGCGTGACGGAGGGTCCCTCACGGTGACCGCCAAGGGCGACCTCTCCGCCTGCGCTCCCCTGGAGAACCAGTACGCGTGCCCGGCCGATCGGCCCGTGCCCGGCTTCGAGCCGGCCAACGGCACTCAGAAGGCCAAGGTCCGGGTCATCGAGCCGAAGGCGGAGATCACCTCGCCGACTCCCGGCACGGCGTACAGCACCGGAGAGAAGTTTGACGTCTCCGGCAAGGCCACCGGCGTCCCCGAGGGCACGACCGTCGCGCTCATCGTGGGCGACACACCCCTCGGCGCAAGCACGGTGAAGGCTGACGGCGCCTTCGAATTCCGTGATGTGGTCGCGCAAAAGGGTGGCACCGGGGATCTCGGCTACGTCGTCAAGGTGGGCAACCTCAAGCCCGTGCCCCTGGACATCTCGATCAAGGACTTCACGATCGTGTCCTACAAGCGCGTCTCTGCGGGCCTGCGATTCCGCGTGGCGGCCGGGGCCTGGAAGTCGGGCACGATCATCGAGCTCACCCGCGACGGTGCTCCCGTGAGCAAGATCGAGGTCACGTCATCAGGTGCCGAGGTCGTGCTCTTCGCACCGGACCAGCCGGGCTTCTACCAGGTGCAGGTGAGCACCTCGCGCGGCATCGTCTACGGACTCGAGGTCGAGCCCATCCTGTAGTCGCGGTCAGCCCGTGTAGTGCTTGTCGGTGATCGACAGGACCTCGTCGAGGATGGCCAGGCCTTCCTTGGCCTCCGCATCGCTGACCGTGCACGGGGGCACGACGTGGGTGCGGTTGAAGTTGACGAAGGGCATGAGGCCGCGCTTCTTGCACTCGACGGTGAACTCTGTCATCGCCGGCGACGTGCCGCCGTAGGGCGCGAGCGGCTCCTTGGTCGCGCGGTCGCTCACGAGGTCGAGCGCCCAGAAGACGCCGAGTCCGCGGACCTCGCCGATGACCGGGTGGCGCTCCTGCAGCTCACGCAGGCCAGGGCCGAGTACGTCGTTGCCGATGCGCTTGGCGTTGTCGACGATGCCCTCCTCCGTCATCGCATCGATGGATCCGACGATGGACGCGGCGGCCAGCGGGTGACCGGAGTAGGTGAGCCCGCCGGGGAAGACACGCTCGTCGAAGGTGGAGGCGATCGTGTCGGAGATGACCACGCCGCCGACGGGGACGTAGCCGGAGTTGGAGCCCTTGGCGAAGACGATGAGGTCGGGCTCAGCCGCCCAGTTCTGCCAGGCGAACCACTCGCCGGTGCGCCCGAAGCCGCTCATGACCTCGTCGGCAATCCACACGATCTCGTACTTGTCGCACAGTGCGCGTAGACCCTCGAGGTATCCGGGCGGCGGGACGAGGATGCCGGCGGTGCCAACGACGGACTCCAGCAGGATCGCGCCGATCGTGCCGGGGCCCTCGAACTTGATGACCTCCTCGAGGTGCTGCAGCGCGCGCTCACTCTCCTGCTCCGGGGAGTCCGACCAGAAGGGCGAACGGTAGGGGAAGGGGCCGAAGAAGTGCACCTGCTGAGCGGCGTACTCATTGGGCCAGCGGCGCGGGTCGCCCGTCGCCTGGATCGCCGCACCGGTGTTGCCGTGGTAGCTGCGGTACGCCGATAGCACCTTGTGCTTGTGCGTGTGCAGGCGTGCCATGCGGATCGCATTCTCCACCGCGTCGGCGCCGCCGTTGGTGAAGAAGACCTTCTGGTGACGCGTGCCCGCGCGATCGACGATGCGCTTGGCGGCCTCGCCGCGCATGTCGTTGGCGTGCTGCGGTGCGATTGTCGCCAGACGCGCGGCCTGGTCCTGGATCGCCTTGACGACCTTGGGGTGCTGGTGGCCGATGTTGACGTTGACCAGCTGGCTGGAGAAGTCGAGGTAGCGGTTGCCGTCGTAATCCCAGAAGTAGCTCCCCTCCGCAGCGGCGATCGGCAGCGGCTTGATCTGCGCCTGGGCGCTCCACGAGTGGAAGACGTGCGCGCGGTCGAGGTCGTAGACGCGCTGGCCCTCGGCGGGATCGGGGGTGTAGTCCATGGGGGGCTCCTTTGCTGGGACGGCAGCAGCCTAGACCTGCAGACCCGCCGGGGCGGGCGAGCCGCCCCTATCGGGCTAGGCGCGCGCGAAGGCGCTCCCGGACTCCCGGCCACTCCTCCGCGGTGACCGAAAACATCACGGTGTCGCGGACTGTGCCGTCCTGGCGCCGCTGATAGCGGCGCAGCACGCCTTCGTACGCCGCCCCGAGTTTTGCGATGGCCGCCTGGGACCGCCGGTTGCGGATATCGGTCTTGAGCTGCACGCGCCCGAAGCCATGGTCGAAGGCCCAGCTCATGAGCAGCAGCTTGCACTCGGGGTTGACCTCAGTCGCCCAGACCGAGGGTGAGTACGCCGTGCTGCCAATCTCCAGGCGGGCGTCCGGGAGGCTCACCTCGAGATAGGAGGTGGTGCCGACGACCTCGGATGCCCTGCGCACCACCCAGGGCCACCTGCCGGACTGCGGAGCCTGCGCGAGCGTGGCGGCGTACTCCTCGGGACTGGTGGGCCGGCCGGCCACGTGGTCCCAGCACGCGTCGTGATCGAGCGCGGCGTAGAGGTCGGGTGCGTCGGCCGGCACGAACTGCGAGAGCGTGACGTGATCACCCACGAGCTCGTGCGGTGGTGGCCACTCGGCCTGCGGCCACACGACATCGTCGGGGCGCGAGTCAGCGGGGATGGGCATGGGGCAAGTGTGGCAGTTCTCCGCGGGCAGCGCGCCTACGATGGCGCCGTGGAGACGAGCGGACTGACTGAGATCGGCTTTAGCGAGATCGTCCAGTGGTCGATCCTCATCGGTGTCGCAGCAGTCATCGCTTACTGGGTCTACCGGTCGATGGATCATCCGCTGCTGGCCCTCACTCAGACGCCGGCGGGGCCGCGGCCGACTCGGCGAGCGCTGGTGACCTACATCCTCGTCACGCCACTCCTCGTCACCGCATGGTGGACCTTCTTCAGCCTTGTTCTCATCGTCAACGAAAACGCCCTCAACCCTGCCCAGATCGTGATCTTCCCCATCGCGCTGATCATTGCGATCCGCACACTGGCCTTTATCGCACCTCGCGCTGCCCACGAGCTCGCGAAGGTGATCCCCATCGCACTCGTGGCCTTCGTCATCCTGGACGGCAATATCCGCAATACCGAGGAGATGGGGGAGACCCTCGATCAGATCGCGGAAATTGAGATCACGATCCCCGCGCTCCTGCTGCTCTTCGTCTACGACTACGCGCTCACCGTGATCTGGTACTGGGGATGGATCCGCTGGGGCCGGCCGCGATGGCAAGCGCGCAAGGCGCGTCGCTCCACGAGGTGAGCCTCCCGGAGCGCATTGTCATCTTCCGACGCGCGGCGGCACGTCACCCGCGCGTGGATAGATGACAAACCGACGGGGTACGGGGCAGCTCAGGCGAGCA
>CAJBMR010000342.1 GCA_903954205.1 uncultured bacterium
AGGATGAGCTGGTCGCCGTACGAGGCCATGACAGTGGGGAACGTCTCCAGGCCGAGCACGATCGCATTGACGATGATCACGCCGGCAATGGCCACGTTGAACGCGTCGGAGTCGACTAGGACGGCAAGCCGACCGGTGCGGGGAGCAGGAGGGGTCACACGACGATGCTACGGGTGCGGGATTTCCCGGGCTAGACACTGAAGCGTGCGGACTCGAATGACGCGACGGCTCCTTCAGGGCCCTCGACATCGACGAGGCATTCACTGCGGCCGTACAGGCGCAGAACCAACTCAAGCGGCTCGCCGACCAATGTCACGGAGGGGGTCCCCGCCTTGGCGATGATCATCTCCCCCGTATCGCTGCGCCGGAGGGCGACGCCCACGGGGCTCTTCCGCGCGAGGAGCCGGCCGGCGCGCGCGAGTCGCTGCCAGAGCAGGTCCTGCTCGCCTGTAGGCAACTCGCGCGGCACCCAGTCAGGCCGGGCTCGGCGCACGTCCTCGTGATGAACAGCGAACTCGAACGGATCGGCAAGACCCTGGGCGCCGGGCAGACGGAAGACAGACAGCAGCGGAGGGCCAGTGCGCACATCACGCACGAGTTCGGGCCACGGACGCATGGCCACCTTCGCCTGCACGGAATCGGCATATCCCGCGAGTGGCTTCACGAGGATCCCCACGGCGGCATCAGGACGCGACTCGCGCACGACGAGATGCGCTGCGAGATCACGCGTCGTCCAACCGGCGCAGAGGGTGGGAGCTTCGGGGCCCACCTCAAGGAGGAGATCGCAGAGTTCCTGGCGCTCCTGCCGGGCGACGTCAGTGGCCTTCACGTGCCGATCCTGTCACAGATGAGGCACTCGCCTGATGGCGCGCGTGATCAGGTCTAGCCTGACGGTATGGCCAAGATCGCACGCTCAGTTGCACTCACATCCATGGCGGGTCTGCTCTTCGCATCCCTTGCGGTGCCGGCACAAGCGGGATCCCCTGAGGGCACCGGCTCGCTGGAGCGACTCGCGCTGCCCACACCGCCGCAGACCGTGAGCGTCATGCTCGAACTCGATGCCGTGCCCGCAGCCGTGGCCTGGGCCGCAGCACCCACGACGAGGTCCAAGCAGGCTTCCGCCCGCGCCGCGATCGCGCGCGTCGAGGTACTCTCCGCAGGGGTACGCCGCGCCGTCGGCAAGCGCGACATCATCTTCGAGGCCACCAACGTCTACGCCGGCGTCGCGGTGCGCGCTGATGCCGACGATCTCGATCGCCTCGCTCGGATCCCCGGGGTCAAGGCAGTGCATCGCCTGGTGCCGAAGGAGCGCGACAACTTCATCGCCATACCGCTCATCGGCGCGCCTGCAGCATGGACGGGTGCGGCGGGCACCGGCGATGGAGTGACGATCGGCATCATCGATACCGGCATCGACTACACCCATGCCGACTTCGGCGGCCCAGGCACGGCCGAGGCGTATCAGGCCGCACTTGCTGCGAAGGAAGCCGGGGAGTCACCGGTGTACCCCGATCCGGTCAAGGTCGCGGGCGGCATTGACCTCGCCGGCAACGCCTACAACGCGAACGATCCCGCCACCGCCGTCCCGCAGCCCGACGACAACCCGCTCGACTGCGGGGGCCACGGCACCCACGTGGCAGGCACGGCGGGCGGATACGGCGTCGCGGCAGACGGCACGACGTATCGCGGACCTTGGGACGCCTCCACTCCCTTCGACACCATGGGCATCGGCCCTGGCGTCGCACCGGAGGCAACCCTCTACGGCATCAAGGTCTTCGGCTGCGAGGGTTCGACGAATCTCGTGGTCGAGGGCCTCGACTGGGCGATGGATCCCAATGGAGACGGCGACTTCTCCGACCACCTCGACGTCGTCAACATGTCGCTCGGCTCCGACTATGGATCCGCGCAGGATCCGGACTCGGTCGCGAGCGGCAACGCTGTGGAGGCCGGCATCTCCGTCATCGCGTCGGCGGGCAACTCCGGTGACACCTACGAGATCAGCGGATCACCCGGCAATGCCACCAAGGCACTGTCCGTCGCAGCTAGCGAAGACAACGGGCAGATCACCGATGGATTCACTGCGGCGATCGCGGGAGCCACGAAGACCTACCCCGCTTCACTCGCCGACGCCAACGACTGGGCCACACAGGCGGCCAGCGGCACCGTCGTCGAGATCGGCGACTGGTCGGCGCCGGTCGGTGGTGGCAACAACGCTGACGGCTGCGACGCGCTCAGCTCTGCAGATGCGGCGAAGGTGACCGGGCGCATCATCCTCCTCCAGTGGGATGGCAATGACGTGACCCGGCGGTGCGGATCAGCCGTCAGGGTTGGCAACGCCGCAGATGCCGGGGCCATCGGTGCGATCCTCGGCGGCCCGCAGGATCTCTTCACCGTGGGCATCGCCGGCGATGCGCGCATTCCCTCGCTGCTCACGCTCCGTAGGGCGACCGACCCGCTCCACTCAGCGCTCCTCGCGGGCACTCCAGTGACTGCAACGATTGACGGCAGCCTTCGCAATAGCGAGAAGGTGGTTGTCACCGGGCCCAATGATCCGACAGACACGGCTATGGACTTCACCTCGCGCGGCACCGCGCTCGCTGGCAACGTCAAGCCCGACGTAAGCGCACCTGGCGGCACGATCTTCTCCGCCGCCGTCGGCACCGGATCGGGTGGCGCCTCCTACAGCGGCACCTCGATGGCCGCACCGGCGACAGCCGGAGTCGCTGCTCTGGTGCTCGCTGCGCATCCGACCTGGAATCCCCAGCACGTCAAGGCCGCGATCATGAACACAGCCGACCATGACCTTTTCCTGAATCCGGGGCGCACGGGCCCGCGTTACGACAACCTCCGCATGGGCTCGGGTCGCATCGATGCCGAGGCAGCGGTGTCGACCGATGCGGTCGCGTACGTCGTCGATGACCCCGGGGCGGTGAGCGTCTCCTTCGGCGTCATGAACGTCGCATCCGCGACATCAAGGTCGAAGTCGGTGCGCATCAAGGACCTGCGCGCGAGCGGAAGCCCGCGCACCTACGCGGTCGGACTCCAGGAGGTCCATGCGCTGCCCGGAGCGTCGTACGCCGTCTCCCCTCGGAGCGTCACACTCGCACCCGGGAAGTCAGCACAGGTCCGCGTCACACTTACCGTGGATCCGAGTCGGCTCATTCACAAGGCGGACCCGACGATCTCACTCGACCCCCTGCAGGACGGCACGATGCGCGAGTTCCTCGCCGACATCAGCTCGCACCTACTGGTGACGCCCGCCGGCAGTGACACAGCACTTCGGGTGCCTGTCTTCGCCGCCCCGAGGCCCGCGTCGACGTTGGCAGCTCCTGCTTCGGTGAAGGTTGCCGGCAGTGGACCTCTTCTCACCGGATCGATGGCCTTGACGGGCTCGGATGTCGACGTGAGCGGGGCCACGGCCTACGAGCGCGAGAGGTCGCGCATCACCGCACTGCAGTTGGCCGCCGAGAGCCCCCGACTGCCCTTCTGTCAGCCCGGGGTGAGCACCGGATGTGTGACCACGGATGACGAGGCCTCCGCAGATGTGCGGTACCTCGGCTTCACCTCCGATGCTCGGGTGCTCGAGTCGCGCGGTCAGGACCCCCTGTCGGCCGAGACCCCCGGGCGTGCCTACTTCGGCGTCGCCAGCTGGCAGCCGTGGCGCACTGCAGCGTCCATCATCAAGTTCGTGTTCTACCTCGATTTCGACAACGATGGCACGCCCGAACTGCTCCTGGTGAATGTCGATCAGGGTCAGGACGTGTTCGCGGCGATCGCGCTCAGCGTCCGGCCTGTCGACCCGTTCTCCCTGGTCTCCCTGGAACTGATCAACAACGTCGCGGGAAACAAGGACACGGCCAAACTCCATGGCAACGTCATGACGCTTCCGATCAACTTGGCCGCACTTGCGAATCCCGTCGATGCGGACGGCAACCCCGTGGAGCCCTTTATCACTGCGGACACCACCTCGATCTCCTACTGGGTCGAGGCCTATGGACCGGGTGATGTGCTCATCGACGTCATCGGCCATCCTCGGCTTCCCCTGCGCGCCAACCTGCTGGCACCGGACGTCACGGCCTTCACGTCGAATGGCACCGTGCCCGCGGTCTCCGCGAGGGGGACCCGCCTCACGGTGACGGTCGACCAGCGAGCGATGAGCGAGAGTCCGGAGTTGCTCGTCTTCCATCACCTCAACACACTCGCCCGAAAGGCCCAGGTGGTGACCGTCACGCGCTGACAGGACGCTGCCTGTCCCAACGAGAAATCGCTGTCCCAGGAACTTGCCACGGGTCGGCCTGACCAGAGATGCTTCCGACGTGTCATTCGGCGACTTCCTCACCGCGGTGCCGCCGATCGTTCGGCTTCTGCTGGCGATCGTGATCACTGCGGGCATTTCGATGCTGTGCGTGCACCTCTTCCACTCCAAGCTCCTGGAGATCAACGCGGCACCCAAGAAGGCCAATGACGACGATCCCGACCCGCCGCCCGGCGTCAAGGACATCAGCGGCCGGCTGATCGCGCTCACGACCTTCGCGTTTGTCTTCCTCCTCGGGTTCGGTTTCTCGCAATTCTGGTCGACAGCCAAAGACGCACGCGATGCCGTCTTGAACGAGGCGACCGACTACCAACGAGCTGTCTCTGCCGCCCAACGTCTGCCATCTGACCAGGCCCAGGCGATGACCGCTGCGCTGGAGAAGTACCGAGCAAGCACTATCCAGACCGAATGGCCGCTGATGCTCGAAGCTGACTCTAGCGCGCTCGCCCAGGCGAGATTCGACAATGCTGCACAGTTGACCGAAACGATGTACGCCGAAAAGGACTCTCAGGATTCGTCGAGCGCCGCCTGGACCCAAATGACCGACGCCGTGGACGACCTTCTCTCCAACGCCATCGACCGCAGCAACGCACTGCCAAGCCCCCTCGCCGTATCGATGGTGCTCTTGGTGTTCGTGCTCGGTCTCATCAACCTCGTCGCCATAGCTCTCTTCCAGCCGGCCCAAAAGAAGGCCAACCTGCTTGTCGTGGGGATGATGGACGCACTGACGGGGTTCCTGCTCTTTGTACTCGTCGAGATCAGCAATCCCTACGCGGGAGCAGGCGCGGTCACTGCTGTGCTACTCGGCCGCTGACTCGGTCTGG
>CAJBMR010000343.1 GCA_903954205.1 uncultured bacterium
CCCCGACCTCACCTAGGCCCTCTAGTGTCAGCGCGTGAGCGCTGACGCGGTGTCCGGCGGTGGCGGCGGCCCCTCAGGGGTTGTCCGCGGACATCCGCGAGTCCTGGCACTCGTCGCCGCTTACACCTTCAGCAGCTTCGGCTCTGCCGTGGCGATGCTGGCGTTCTCCTACGTTTCCTATGTCATTACGGGAAGCCTGATCGCGAGCGTGGCTGTCATGGCCGCGTCGGCGTTGCCCGCGCTCGTGCTCATTCAACCAGCGGCGCGCCTGACGAGGCGCTTCGACCTGCGTGCCCTCTGCGCTGTGCTCGCCGTTGCCAAGATGGCCCTCTTCCTCATCGTCGGGGTCATCTTTGGGATGGGTTACATCAGCTTCTGGCTGCTGCTCATCACCTCGCTCGTCAACGGGATCATCGGTGCCTTCACCTTCCCGCCGTGGAACAACTTCCTCCGCGTGATCGCGCCTGCGGGGCGAATTGCGGACCTGGATTCGGTGCTCATGTCGGCCAGCGCCATCGCCGGCATCCTCGGTGTGCTCGCCGGCGGCCTCATGTTCGACGCGTGGGGACTCGCGAGCCTCTTCTACGTGAATGCGATCTCGTACGCCGTCTATGCCCTGCCCTTCGCGCTCTTCCCGCCCGTGCACTCGGTGAAGTCAGGAGCGGCGCGGACCTCCCTGCGCGAAGCGACGAGGGTGATCCGCGATGCCGAGGTGCTGCGCCGCTTTGTCATCGTGGCGCTGGTGGTGCAGTTGGTCGCCTGGCCGCTATTGAATCTGCTGCCGCAGATCTCCACGACCATCGGGCCCAATGCGGTGATCTTCTCGCTGCTGCTGTCGTCCATCTATGCGGGAATGGCGCTCGTGGCGCCGATCCTGGCTCTGCGCGAGAAGCGGCGTTCCCCCTGGCAGATCGCCATGGTGGCGCTCATCATCCTCATGATCGCGACGATCATCGTGGGTATCTCCCCGTTGATTGACGACAACAGTCGCCTGATCCTGCTGATGGTCGCCTTCATCCCTCTCGGCATGGCCCTCAACATGACCACGGTCTTGTCATCGGCAGCGGTGCAAAGCGGTGCGCCGGATGAGCATGAGGCGAGTGTCCTGGCTGTCTACTCGGCGGGGATCACGGTCATCACACCCGTAGGGGCGCTGATCTTCGCCGCAATCGCCGACGCGACGAATGTGTGGGCCGCAGTAGTGGTTGAAGCCCTGGGTATAGGCGCGCTCCTCGCCTTCCTGGCGACACCGCGCATGCGGAGGCATTTCGACGAAGCGCTGGGCGACAAGCACCACGTCATCCTTCGACATGCGCGTCATGGGGCGGTGAGGCGCAATCTGCCGGGTGACCTGGAGCCGGTCCAGGGAAGCTATGGCGATCCCGTAATATCGGGGGGTCCTCAGGGGGCTTAGCTCAGCTGGTAGAGCGCTGCCTTTGCAAGGCAGAAGTCAGGGGTTCGAGTCCCCTAGCCTCCACGTCTACCCTGAATCCCTGCGTGTCTGGGCCCGCATGCCGCAGTAGGTTAACGCCATGAAGAAGCTCCTGCTGGCCCTCATCCCCGCCCTCTTGGCCGGTGCTGTCGCTACCCCTGTCGCCGTGGCCGCGCCACGGCCGGCTGATCGCACCGTCTACATCGAGCGGACCTTCGCCGAGGAACTTGACTTCGGTGATTCCGGAACCTCCGTCGGTGACCTCCGAGCCACG
>CAJBMR010000344.1 GCA_903954205.1 uncultured bacterium
GGCGGCACCTTCGACCCGATCCATATCGGTCACCTCGTCGCGGCGTCCGAGGTCGCACACCGCTTCGCTCTCGATCGGGTCGTCTTCGTTCCCACCGGTCAGCCCTGGCAGAAGTCCGATCGTCGCGTCTCCTCGCCGGAGGATCGCTACCTCATGACCGTCATCGCCACTGCTCCTGACGAGCGCTTCAGCGTCTCACGCGTGGACGTGGATCGCACCGGTCCGACGTACACCGTCGACACTCTTCGCGACATACGAGCAGAACTCGGGGAGGAGCATGACTACTCCTTCATTACCGGCGCCGACGCGCTCGGCGACATCCTGTCGTGGCGCGAGCCGGAGGAGGTCTTGCGCCTGGCACACCTTGTGGGCGTCACGCGCCCCGGGCACGTGCTTGCCGATCCTGGTCTGGCACCTGGCCGCGTGACGCTGCTGGAGATCCCGGCGCTGGCCATCTCGTCGAGCGACATCCGTGCCCGCGTCTCGCAAGGCGACCCCATCCGGTATCTCGTCACGCCCGGTGTCGAGGCCTACATCGCCAAGGTGGGGTTGTACGCCGAATGAGCGTGGCCTGGCGAGTCACCCTCGTCGCCGTCGGGGCCCTGGTGATCGTCCTCGGCCTGGGCTTCGTCGCACTTGTCCGCTCGGAGGGTCTGCCCACCCCGGCGCCGACTCCCACCGACCTGCAGGTGGAGGAGACCCTGCTCCTGCAGGTCCTCGACGCGGACGGCTACGCCAGGGGCAATGTGGTGATCGGCATCGAGCCGCCGGCGACCGACCCCCTCACCGTCTTCCTTGCCGTCCCCGCAAGCCTCCTCGTCGCACAAGGCGATGACAGCGTGACGCTTGGGACGACTCCCCAATCGGCAGACACTCTCGCCGGGGTCACGGCCATCGAAGACAGTCTGGGACTGCGCGTGGACGCCGGTCTCTCACTGGATCGGCTCGCGTTCGCCGGGCTCGTCGATGCCGTCGATGGTGTGTGGGTCGAGTTGACGCGCCCCATCCTCCTGCCCGCCATCGGCGAGGAGACTCGCTTGCGGGTGCTCGGCCCGGGCTGGGTCAAAATGGACGGCATTGCAGCGGCCGACTACGCCGTGCTCCGCATCCCGGGCGAGAGCGAGACCGATCGCATCGATCGCTTTCTGGGCGTGCTCCAGGACACGATCGAGCGCATGCCGCGCACGAATGATCAGATGCGTCAACTGCTTACCAGTCTTGGTTCCCTGGCCCAGTCGACCGTCCCCACCGAGGAACTCGTGCCCTTCCTCAAGTCGGTGCGCTCCGATGTCGACTTCGGCGACGTGCGCACGGAGATCCTGCCGGTGGAGATCATCCGCGGCGGTGCGCGACCGGCCGCCGTCGCCGCTCCGGATGCGGACGCCCTTGTGCAGGCCCTTTTCCCCGATGCCCGCCTGAGTGCTGATGACGCCGAGATGACAGGCTGATGACCTTCCGACGAGTGAGGACGTGACGACAGTGCCCGCCACCCCCGAGGCCATCGCGATGGCCCAGGCCGCTGCCGAGGCTGCCGCTGACAAGCTCGCCACCGACATCGTGGCGATCGACGTGAGCCAGTACCTCGTCATCACCGATGTCTTCCTGCTGTGCACGGCCGCCAACGACCGCCAGGTGCGCGCGGTGGTTGACGCCATCGAGGAGCGCCTTGCGGGAGAGGGTGAGAAGCCCATTCGCAGAGAAGGTGAGAAGGAGAGTCGCTGGGTCCTGCTCGACTACGGCGACATCGTCATCCATGTCCAGATCGCCGAGGAGCGCATCCACTACGCGCTGGAGCGACTCTGGAAGGACTGCCCGTCCATCCCACTCGACGTCGACACGTCGCGCTGATGCGGCGCATCGCGATCTGGCGCCACGGACGCACGTCGTGGAACGCCGAGCAGCGCTTCCAAGGCCAGACCGACATCGAGCTCGACGAGATCGGTGTCGCTCAGGCCCGGCGAGCGGCGGCCATGCTCGCGAGCCTGCCGCCATCGGCGATTATCTGCTCCGATTTGATGCGCACACAGCAGACCGCTGAGCCGCTCGTCGAGCTCACCGGGATCGAGCCGACGCTCGATGAGGGCCTGCGTGAGACCTTCGCGGGGGAGTGGGAGGGCAAGACGCGTCCGGTCCTGCTGCAGGAGTACGGCGAGGAGCTGCATCGCTGGTCGGCAGACCCGCATATGCGTGCCGGAGTGGTGGGGGAGACGCGACTTGAGGTCGCCGATCGCATGGTGGACGCGGTCGACCGCGGGCTGGCCGGAATCGGGGATGACGGCGTACTCGTGGTGGTGACCCACGGTGGTGCTGCGCGTGCGGGCATCGGTCGATTGCTGGGGCTGCCACCGGAGCACTGGGCAGCGCTCGGAGTGCTCACTAACTGCTCGTGGAGCGTGCTGCTCGAGAACTCCCCGCCGGGCCCCGCATGGCGTCTCCAGGAGTACAACGCGGGCTCCCTGCCCGAGCCGGTTCCGGTGGACGGGGTCTGGCCCGCGGACGACGAGTAGGCCCCAGGCCCACGCGTCAGCGCAGGCGGCGCGGGTGGGTATGCTTGCCGGGCCCTCAGGGGCGGCGGGGCTGTAGCGCAGTTGGTAGCGCACCTCCATGGCATGGAGGGGGTCAGGGGTTCGAATCCCCTCAGCTCCACGCGCGGCGCATCCGACAGGGTGCGCCGTCTGCATGTCCGGCTGACATCCTTTGCCGGTGCCGCATCTGCTCGTCATCGCCGACTCGCTCGCCTTCCACGGACCCGAGCGCTCAGAGCGGCCCTCCGATCCGCGTCTCTATCCGCAGATCGCCGGGCAGCGACTGGGCATGCAGGTGGATCTCGCTGCTCGCCAGGGCTGGACCGCGCGCGATGCATGGTGGGCACTGACCAAGGATCCGGTCGTGTGGGGGGAGTACCTCCCGCGCGCTGATGCGCTGTTCATCGGCGTCGGCGGGATGGATCAA
>CAJBMR010000345.1 GCA_903954205.1 uncultured bacterium
GGCGAGCACGGTGGGATCGGTCCACGGGCCCTCGGCGGAGACCGCCCATGCCTTGGACCACTCCGGACGCAGGCTGCCGGGGAAGCGCTCCCACAACCATGCCTCGTACTCGGCGTAGAACTGCCAGGCCAGCGGCATGCCGGGAGTGGTCACCAGGTCAATCCAGATGACGCGCTCGGAGTCGCCGAGCGGCAGCCCCGGCGAGAGCAACGCGGGCACCGCACCGGGCACCCCGACGGCATCGGCACGATCGACGTCGGTGACGCGCATCTCCAGGCAACTGTTGATGGGGTCGTGCCCGGCATGCGCATAGTCGTGCAGCATCTGATCGAAGTGGTGCGCGATGTCGTGGATCGCCGCTTGCACCGCGCCGGCGCGCACGTGCACGGCGTAGGCAAGGCTCACCACGCGCAAGGTGTCGTGCTGGACGTAGAGCAGCATGTTGCCCGACGTGCCGTGCCACTCGTGATCAGGCGGAGACAGGTGGCGCATCTCGCGCAGCGTCGCGCGCTCCACGAGCGGCGTGAGCCACGGCAGGTGCGCGAGCGTCTGGGTGAAGGCCGTAGTGAACGCAGTCGGCAGATCCGGTGAGAGCCTCACCGTGAGCGGCTCGGTCACGCGCGGGCCCTCGACGTAGCCCTCCTCGGTGAAGTGCTGCACGAGAGGCGTCTGCGTGAAGGGGAACCACAGCGCCTGCACGCGCCCGTGCTCCTCGACCAGCGCCTGCATGCTCCCCGCGGCCGGGGTCGGCGCATAGGCGACCTCCCAGTCGGGATAGTCCACACGTCGGCCGAGGTAGGAGTTGGGCACCACCCGCATCGTCACCGACAGCAGGTACGCCGCTCCGAGATGCACCAGCAGCGCCGCCGCTTCGGGCTCATCGCGGCGGAACTCGCGAATGACGTAGTCGTCTCCGTCGGAGACGATCGCGCGGAAGCCGATCACCAGATTGCTCACCGTGCCGAAGAGATCCGGTTGGCCCTCGCGCTGCCGGATGCCCGCGCCATGCGCGCCGATCGCGAGCATCCCGCCGATGGTGACGTCGGGCACGCCGGGATAGTCCGGCCACGCCCAGCCCGGCGCCTCGCTCGCGCCGCGGTTGTCGATGGCCTCGAGTGCGCGGACCGCCTCCGCCAGCGTGGTGCCCGCGCGGAAGGTCGCGGCCGGGACCGGGTCGTAGGCAAAGTCGATCAGCCCCGTCATGCGCGACTGGTCGACGGCGATCACCCTGCTCGCCTCCTCGAAGGCGAGCGGCGACCAGGTGTGGAAGGCGCCCATCGGGCGCACGCGGTATCCCTCCTGCGCCGCCCAGCGCACGAGTGCGAGCGCCTCTTCATCGGACTGCGGCGTCGCCGTGGGCACGTCCGTGACGCGGATCATGCGCGACCAGTTCTCGTAGTCGCGTGGCTCCAGCGCGAGTGGCGCGTCGGGCGTCATCACCTGGCTCGGGCGGAGACGATCTTGGTGGGCCCGGCACCGGCCTGGTTGATCGTGCCGATGCTGACGGTCACGAGTTGGCCCTTGCGTGCCTTGACGGTGACCTTGAAGGCGTCGGTCGTGATCCACTGCCCCGCGCCGATGCGGTAGGAGTACGTGACCGTATCGCCCCCGTCGCTCGCTGCAGGCTTCCAGGCGACGTTGACGCGTCCCTTGCCCGGTGTGGCCTTCACATCGCGCGGCACGGAGGGCGCGGTGATGTCCCACCACACCTTCGTGGGATCAGTGCAGATGAAGAGTTCGCCGCAGTAGACGGTCGACCCCGTGACGACGCTGCCCGCAGCGGTGAGGGTCCCCAGTGCTCGCCCGGTGTTGTCGACGACGGGCGCTCCGACGTACACCGCATCCA
>CAJBMR010000346.1 GCA_903954205.1 uncultured bacterium
CAAGGGCGGCAGCCAGCCCCCCGATACCTCCACGAAGGGAACGTCATGAGCACCGAGACCGAGGCTCCCACCGCCGATCTACTGGAGAAGGAAGGCGACGCGGCGGCCGACTACCTGGAGGGCCTACTCGATATCGCCGATCTCGATGGGGACATCGACATCGACGTCGAGGGCGATCGCGCTCAGGTGTCCATCGTGGAAGTCAACGCGGGCGAGCTCGGCACCCTTGTGGGCGACGACGGCAAGGTGCTCGACGCGCTACAGGAGCTCGCGCGCCTCGCGGCCGCACAGGCGACCGGCGAGCGCTCACGCCTCATGCTCGACATCGGTGGCTTCCGACTTGCCCGCCGCCGCGAGCTCGAGGCTCTTGCCAAGACGGCCATCGACGAGGTCAAGGAGACCGGGGAGCCGGTGCGACTCGCGGCCATGAATGCTTTCGAGCGCAAGGTCGTGCACGACGTGGTCACTTCTGCGGGTCTCGTGAGTGAGTCCGAGGGCGTCGACCCCGACCGCCGCATCGTCATCAAGCCGGCTTCCTAGCGCGTACGCCGTATTCGGAGTCCAGGCTGACCGCCGAGCCGCTACCTCCGCCGCCCGCTGTGCTGGGCGCGGTGGTCCCAGATGTGCGCGCACAGCAATCCCTCACTCGCTACGCCGAACTCTTGTCCACCGCGGGTGTGGAGCGTGGATTGATCGGACCTCGTGAGGTCCCTCGCCTGTGGGATCGACATCTACTCAACTGCGCGGTTGCTGTGCCCCTGGTCCCCGAGGGTGCGAGTGTCATCGACGTGGGATCGGGTGCCGGACTACCCGGAATTGTCTGGGCGATCGTGCGCCCCGACATCGTGGTGACCTGCTTGGAACCGCTGCAGCGGCGGGCGACTTTCCTCGAGGAAGTGGTGGCCGAGCTCGAGCTGATCGGTCGTGTGCAGGTGGTGCGAGCACGGGCCGAGGACATCGTGCGCGGGCGCGGACCGGTGACGTCACTGCGCGCTCGGGTGGTAACGGCCCGCGCCGTGGCGCCCCTGGAGCGTCTCGCCGGGTGGACAGTGCCCCTGGTGCAGCCGGGCGGCGAACTCCTTGCACTCAAGGGGAGAACCGCTGCCGAGGAGGTGGAGGCCTCGCGCCCGGTCCTCGAACGCTTGGGCATTGTGTCCGTCGAGATTGTCGAGTGTGGCGAGGGCGTGGTCGACCCGGTGACGACAGTAGTCCGCGCCGTGAAGGCTTCCTGACGCCACTCGCGTGCACACAGCCCGCTAAGGGAAGATATCGGACATCGTCCAGAATTGTGGCAACGGCTGGTCGGTCGGGCGGTGCGCTCTCCACAGGAAGATCCCCGTGCGTGGCGTCGGAGAGGCCGTGCAGAATGGGCCTGTGACTACACCCCTCACCGGACTCGGCTGGCCTGTCTCACGTGAAACGGACGCCGATGTTTCCCGTGAAACATCCCCGGCTGGGCTCGGATGGCCTGTTTCACGTGAAACTGGAAGCCTCTCGCCACTCCCCCCGCGGCAGGAGGGCGCGTGACCCGCGTCCTGGCAGTGGCCAATCAGAAGGGCGGAGTGGGCAAGACGACCACCACGGTCAACGTGGCTTCCGCCCTGGCTGCGGACGGTCACGACGTCCTCGTGATTGACCTCGATCCCCAGGGCAACGCTTCCACGGCTTTGGGGCTTGAGCACCACAGCGGAGTGTTGAGCACCTATGAGGTCCTCACACAAGACGTCCCCCTGGCCGAGATTGTGGTCGAGGCAGTTGAGGGGGGTGGCCATCTGTGGGCGGCCCCGGCGACGATCGACCTGGCGGGCGCCGAAATCGAGCTTGTCTCCCTCGTAGCCCGTGAGGGACGCCTCGACCGGGCGATCCAGAGCTACCTGGCCGAGCACGAAACCCAGCATCGCCGCCCCCTCGACTACGTCATCATCGACTGCCCACCCAGCCTGGGTCTGCTCACGCTCAACGCCCTGGTTGCTGCCCGTGAGCTCCTGCTGCCGATCCAGTGCGAGTACTACGCCCTCGAGGGCGTCTCCCAGTTGCTGCGCACGGTCGACCTCGTCACCAAGCATCTGAACCCTGACCTGCGGGTGGGTGCGGTTCTCCTCACGATGTACGACGGCCGGACCCGGCTGTCGTCCCAGGTGGTCCAGGAGGTGAGGGAGCACTTTGGCGACGTCGTGCTGCCCACGGTGATCCCGAGGTCGGTGCGGCTCTCGGAGGCTCCGTCGTACGGCCAGACGGTCCTCGCCTACGACGCGGGTTCCTCGGGAGCCTTGGCCTACGTTCAGGCGGCACGGGACCTCAATGGGGTCACCCATGAATAGTTATCCACAGGTTATCCACAGAACTTCGAGGGGAGGCCCCTATGGCTGAGGCGAAGCGGGGGCTAGGCCGTGGTCTGGGCGCCCTGATCCCAACCGAGCCGCCGGCGGCAAGTGGCAAGACCACTGGCCCAAAGGGCCCGGCCGCCAAGCGTGGGAGCGCGGGAGTGCGGGCGGCTGCCTCCACTGCGGAGCAGCCCCTTGCGCCCGACCCCATCGCGGGAGACATCTATGTCGAGATCGCTCCCGAAGACGTCATCCCCAACCCACGCCAGCCACGGCAGGTCTTCGACACCGACGCGCTCGCAGAGCTCGTGCATTCGATCAAGGAGATCGGACTCCTACAGCCGATTGTCGTTCGTCGTCGCGAGGGAAAGGGGGCGCACTACGAGCTCATCGCTGGTGAGCGTCGCTGGCGTGCATCGCAGGAGGCGGGTCTCGACCGCATTCCCGCGATCGTGCGCGACACCACCGACGACAACATGTTGCGTGAGGCGCTTCTGGAGAACCTCCACCGCGCCCAACTCAATCCGTTGGAAGAAGCGGCCGCCTACCAACAGCTTCTTGCTGACTTCGGGGGCACCCAGGAGGAGTTGGCGCAGCGTCTCGGTCGCTCACGACCCCAGGTCGCCAATACCCTGCGCCTGCTCAAGCTGCCACCTGCTGTGCAGCGCCGTGTGGCAGCAGGTGTCATCAGCGCCGGTCATGCACGCGCACTGCTTTCCCTCGACAACTCCAATGCCATGGACGTACTCGCCGAGCGCATCGTCAAGGAGGGACTCTCGGTTCGCTCCGTCGAGGAGATCGTGCTCATCGGTGACGACGGCGAGCCCAAGCGCAAGCGCACCCCCCGTCCGCGCGGCGGTGCCTCCGCGGAGGTCGCCGAGGTAACCGCGGGAGTGAGTGAGCGCCTGGGCGACCTGCTCGAGACACGCGTGCGAGTCGAGGGCGTGCGCACGGAGCGCAGCCGAGGACGACTGGTGGTGGAGTTCGCCGACCTCGACGACCTGCGCCGGATCACGGACATCATCGAGGGCTGAACTCGACCAAGTGACGCGCGTTGAGTGGAGATGCTCGAATGATGACCTGCTGGCCTGAAGTTCGCGCATGTAGCCTCACCCCGTTGGGACTGTCCGACCATCACGAGAAGCAGGAGTTCATGTGCGCACGGTGATCATCGGCGGCGGTGTCCTGGGCCTCACGCTCGGCTACGAACTCGCTCGCCAGGGTGCCGAGGTCGAGATCGTCGACGCGCGCGAATCAGGTCTCGGGGCTTCGGCGGTAAATGCGGGCTGGGTCGTGCCTTCGGAGGCCGCGCCCGTGCCCGGCCCGGGTCTCATCCTCAAGTCGATGAAGTGGATGGTGCGCAAGGACTCCCCGCTCTACATCAAGCCCTCCGTGCAGCCGGACCATGTGCGCTTCATGCTCGGCATGTGGCGCCGATGCAACGAGCGCGACTCCCGCGCGGGATTCCAGGCGCACCTCGCGCTCGCCGAGGCGACCAACGACATCCTCGACGACTACACGCGCGACGGCATCGTCTATGACTCCTATGCCCAGGGCCTACTCATGGCCTTCCGTGACGCCGACAACATGCATCATCACGTCGAAGGGCTCGAACTGCAGTCGGCATTCGGCCTCGACCCGCAGGTCCTCGAGGGCGACGCCATCCACCAGGCGGAGCCCGCACTGCGCAACGGCCTAGCGGGTGGCATCTACTTCCCGCATGAACGCCACCTCGATTCGGCGTCGCTCACTCGCGGACTGCGCGCGCGGATCATCGAGCTCGGCGGCACCATCACCGAGTCTGCTCCCATCGACCGCGTTGAGCGACTAGGCGACGCCATCGTCGCGGTGCGCAGCGGGGAGCGCCGCTTCACGGGTGACTCCTTCGTCGTGGCCGCCGGTGCCTGGACCGGGCGCGTCACCGCACTCTTTGGCGTACCCCTGCCGATCCGCCCGGGTAAGGGCTACTCGCTCGACATCACTCCTCCGCCCATGCACTTGCGCACGGCGATCAATCTCTCCGACGCCAAGATCGCGATGACGCCGTACGACGGCCGCATGCGACTGTCGGGCACGATGGAGTTCGCCGGGCTTGACGAAGAAGTCAACGTCACACGCGTGCAGGCCATCCTGCGTGGGCCCGCGGGCTACTTCGACAATTGGCAGACACCGACGAGTGCACCGCAGGCCAAGGCAGGGATGCGCCCGATGACCCCCGATGGCATGCCGATCATCGGCCTGCTGCCGAGCACCGCCAACGCCTATGTGTCGAGCGGCCACGGCATGCTCGGAGTTACCCTCGGGCCCGGCACCTCACGGGCGCTG
>CAJBMR010000347.1 GCA_903954205.1 uncultured bacterium
CAGCCACCACGCGCGCCTGCTCCCACGCTGATCCGGCTCGCGAGGTCGCGACCCCTGCTCGATGCCGTGACGCGTCGTACCACCACCTTCCTGCGTGGCACGACCCTGATGTCACGCGATATGTCAGGAGATGTCGCTCGGGCTTTCCGAGCGCCGTACGCCGACGCGAGCCGCCGGGGCGCCATTCGCGACTTCGTCGCCGACATCCCGCTGTCTGCGGATCACCCCAGTGCCGCGACCCTGGACGCCATCGCCGAAGGGATCGAGTCCCTGGACGTGCCGGTGCTCCTTGCCTGGGGTTCCGATGATCCTGTCTTCTCCGATCGCTATCTGCGCGATCTTCACGCGCGCATGCCGCACGCGGATATCCATCGCTACGAGAAGGCGCGACATCTCGTCACCGAGGATGCCCCGAGCTGGTTCCCCGACGTCCTGACCTGGATCTCCCACCGTGTGCTCGATACCCCGGCGCCTCCGTCGCCCGAGGTTGCCGGCGCCGCGGACGTCGTCCCCATGGGTCATGCACTGGAGGCGCGTGCGGGGGACTACGGCATCGCACTCGCCGATCTGCGCTCCGACCGACGTGTCACCTGGGCGATGCTGGCCACCCGGACCCGGGAGATCGCCGCCGGTCTGGTGGACATGGGCGTCAAGCCCGGGGATCGCATTGCGCTGCTCGTCACACCCAGTGCTGATCTCATCGCATGCGTCTACGCCGCATGGCGCATCGGCGCGGTCGTGGTGGTCGCTGACTCGGGCCTGGGAGTGCGAGGCATGCGCCGCGCACTGCGCTCCGCGGAGGCGACGCATGTCGTCGGCATCCCGGCAGGCCTCGGGCTCGCGCGTACGCTCGACCTGCCGGGTGTGCGCATCCTGGTGGGACGCACGGGCCCTGCCACCCGTGTCCTCGGAGCCGACGCCTCGCTCGCAGAGGTGGCGCGTCGCGGGCGCGACTACCTGGCGGCCTCCGATCTGCCGTCAGTGCCCACGGGTGACTCCGATGCACTGGTCGCCTTCACATCCGGTGCGACCGGACCCTCCAAGGGAGTCGTCTACACGCACGCACGGCTCGCGCACCTGCGCGATGCCCTGCGCAGTGCCTACTCGATCGGTTCCGAGGACGCGCTCGTGGCGGCCTTCGCTCCGTGGTCGGTTCTGGGGCCCGCGCTCGGTATCCCCTCCGCCATCCCAGACATGGATCTAACCGATGCGAGCACCCTGACGGCCCGTGCCCTCGCCGACGCCACGGCCGCCGTGGGCGGCACCCTCGCGTGGGCATCTCCGACGGCCGTGCGGGCGGTGGTGGGGTCGGGTGATGCGCTGGACCAGAGTGGTCGGGCGGCACTGGCTGGACTGCACTTCCTCCTCGTCGCCGGCGCTCCCGTGCCGGTCGAACTCCTCGAACGCGCTTCGGCCCTCCTCCCCGCCGCGACCCTCGCGACTCCGTACGGCATGACGGAGGCACTGCCGCTCACCGAGGTCACCCTGCGCGAGCTCCGCGAGGCGAGCGGCCACGGTGTCCTTGTCGGACGCCCACTCGACGGCGTCGAAATCGCGATCGCCCCTCTGGACGCCGCGGGAGTTCCTGCCAGCGACATCCTCCAACGCGCCGAGCGGTCAGTTGTCG
>CAJBMR010000348.1 GCA_903954205.1 uncultured bacterium
CACCGAGGCACTCGGGGGCCTCGTGACCAGGCGGCGCATCCCCTGCATCGCATGGTCGACGCGGGCGACCGACAGGGCCCGCGCAGCCTCATTTGCGTGTGTCACACACATAACGTAGCGTGGCCTCAGCCGTTTTGCACAACCTACGAAGGAGTTCACTCATGGGTGCCCTGTCTCGGTGGGCGGTCCGCAAGCCTGTCCTGGCCCTCGTGTCCTGGTTCATCGCCATGGCGGCGGTGATCGGGGTGGGCACCCAGCTGGGCGGGGAGTTCAATGACTCATTCTCCCTCCCCGACACGGAGTCGACGACCGCCACCGAGATGCTGTCGACCCTCCCGCCGAGTGGTTCGGGTGAAGCCGCGGTGCGCATTGTGTGGTCGCCGACGAGCGGCAGCGTCACCGATCCCGCCGTGGCCGCGGAGATTACTCCCGTGCTGGAGGAGATCGCCGCACTCGACTCCGTCACCTGCGTGAGCAACCCGTACGGCGACCCGATCGGCCGCGACTGCCCCGACACCGGCGGAGAGGAGCCACTCCCTGACTTCCTCGCCGAGCAACTCGGGCCGGCGCTGGAGGCGACCGCCAAGGCAACCTCTCCGATCAGTGCGGACGGCACCGTCGCGTTTGCGCGCGTGAGCCTCGGGGGCAACGGCGCCGAGATCTCAGGGGCCGATGCGACCGCGCTCGTGGCGGCCGTCAAGGCAGCCAACACACCAGAGTTGCAGGTGGGCGCCAGCGGTCAGGTGCTGGAGTTCGCCAATAGCTCACCGCCTTCGAGCGAGGCGATCGGCATCCTCGTCGCCATCATCATCCTGCTCATCGCCTTCGGATCGATCGTCGCCGCAGGCATGCCGATCTTCGTTGCCATCCTCGGGCTCGCCGTGGGCCAGATGCTCATCCTTGTTGTCGCACGCTTCCTCGACGTAGCGACCTTTGCGCCCACGCTGGCCGCGATGATCGGCCTCGGTGTCGGCATCGACTACGCCCTCTTCGTGCTCAATAGATATCGACAGGCCCTGCTCGCCGGCCACGACAAGACTCGAGCCGCCTACGAGGCCGTCGGCACCGCTGGACGCGCTGTGCAGTTCGCGGGCCTCACCGTGATCATCGCCCTGCTCGGCCTCTTCGTGCTCCGCATCAACTTCTTCAACGGCCTGGCTGTGGCCGCGGCCGTCACGGTGCTGGCGGTCATGCTGGCCGCGCTGTGGCTGCTGCCCGCGTTGCTCTCTCTGCTCGGCACCAAGGCCCTGGCCCTGCGTATGCCCTGGGCGCGCAAGTCCAAGGTCGAGGGCAAGAAGCACCCAGAGGGCCGGCGATTCATGGCCTACGCGCGCTTCCTCCAGCGCCGGCCGATCATCCCCGCGATCCTCGCCCTCGGTGTCGTCATCGTGCTCGCCCTGCCCACGCTCGGCCTGCGCCTGGGCTTCGCCGACGATGGCGGCAAGCCCGAGACCAACACCGCGCGCATCGCCTACGACCTCATGAGCGAGGGCTTCGGCCCGGGCGTCAACGGCCCATTCTTCGCCGCGGTCAACCTCCCCCTCCCGCGTGATCTCGATGCCCTCTCTGAGACCGTGCGCATCATCAATGAGACGCCGGGCGTGGCCTCCACTCTCCCCAATGAGGAGATGTTGCCGATCTATGCCGTCAGCC
>CAJBMR010000349.1 GCA_903954205.1 uncultured bacterium
GTCGATGAGTACGGCGGCACTGCGGGAATCGTCACCCTCGAGGACCTGGTAGAGGAACTTGTCGGCGACATTCGAGACGAGTACGACACGGAGGCATCCGGTCCTCGCGCAGACGTGGACGGGCTTCTCAACCTGGAGGATTTCGTCGACGAGACGGGAGTGGAGTTGCCCGACGGCCCCTACGAGACGGTGGCCGGATTCGTCGTCTCGCAGTTGGGCGAACTCCCCACCCTCGGTGCCGTCGTCGAAGTGGACGGCCACCGCCTCACGGTCACCGAGCTCGACGGCCGTCGCGTAGCCCGCATCAGCGTCACGCCGACGTCGGACGGCCCCGCCGGCCGACCCACCACCGCCGGCGACGATGAGGCGCTGCCAGAATGACGCCATGCCGGAGATCCCCGTCCACGTCCCCCCGCGCGTGCTCTCCGGTATCCAGCCGACCGCGGACTCCTTCCAGATCGGCAACTACCTGGGGGCCCTGCGCCACTGGGTGAGCCTCCAGGAGACCCACGATGCCTTCTACTGCGTCGTGGACCAGCACGCCATCACCGTCGAGCACGACCCGCAGGTGCTCCGCCACCGCACTCTCCTGTCCTTCGCGCAGCTCCTCGCGGTGGGGCTCGATCCGACTCGCTCGACCGTGTTCATCCAAAGTCACGTCCCTGAGCATGCGCAGCTCGCCTGGATCCTCGAGTGCCTCACGGGCTTCGGCGAGGCCTCGCGCATGACCCAGTTCAAGGACAAGTCACAGCGCGAAGGTGCGGAGAGGTCCACGGTCGGCCTGTTTACCTACCCGGTGCTGCAGGCGGCGGACATCCTCATCTATCAAGCCTCCGGGGTGCCCGTGGGCGAAGATCAGCGCCAGCACCTCGAGCTCACCCGTGACCTTGCCCAGCGATTCAATGCGACGTACGGACCCACCCTCGTCGTGCCTGAGCCCCTCATCGTCAAGGACACGGCCAAGGTCCTCGATCTCGCCGACCCCACGGCGAAGATGAGTAAGTCCGCGCCCACCGGGTGCGTATTCCTGCTGGACGACCCCAAGGTGACTCGCAAGAAGATCATGTCGGCTGTCACCGACTCCGATCGAGACATCCGCTACGACCCCGAGGGCAAGCCGGGTATCTCCAACCTGCTCACTCTGCTCGGCGCCATGGACGGACGCGGGGTCCAGGACGTGGCCTCCTCCTACGAAGGGCGTGGCTACGGCGACCTCAAGAAGGATGTGGCCGAGGTTGTCGTCGACTTCTGCACCGCATTCCGCGCCCAGGTGGACGAGCTCATGTCCGATCCCGCGGAGCTGAGCCGACTCGTCCGCCTCGGCGCTGATCGTGCCCGCGCCGCCGCCACCCCGACTCTCGCGGCTGTTTACGATCGCGTGGGCTTCGTGCCGCTGCCTACGACATGATCACTGTCGGCGTCGTGATCGACGTTCCGGAGCCTCATGCGGACCGGATTCGCGACGCTCGGCGCTCGTGGGGCGACCCTGAAGCGGAGTCTGTGCCCCCTCACGTGACCATCGTGGCCCCGGTCTCGGTGGACCCAGGAGAGATTCCGGTCCTCGAGGAGCATCTCGAGCGCGCCGTGGTGGGGTGTGCGCCGTTCCGCATGCGGCTCCGCGGCACGGGCACCTTCCGGCCGGTCAGCCCCGTGGTCTTCCTCGCGGTGGCCGAGGGCATCCCGGGATGCGAGGACCTCGAACGCCGCGTCCGCTGCGGGCCCTGGGCGGTTGACCTCCGCTTCCCGTACCACCCCCACGTCACGGTGGCGTTCGACCTGGACGAGAAGGCCCTGGATGAGGCATTCGCCGCGCTGTCTGACTTCGAGGCCGTCTTCACCGTCGAGAAGATCCGGCTCTACGAGCTCGGTGATGCGGGGTGGAGGGCGCGCACGGCGTACCCGCTCGTGGGCTGAGCCGCGCCGTCAGTGGCGCGCGTAGTCGCGCTCGACCTCGTCCTGCTCCTCGGTGCGTGCTCGCCTACCGCCGCCGCGTGGAGCCGGGCCGCGCAGGCTGCGCAGGCCGAGCACGATGAGGATCACACCCACCACCATCGCTCCGACGAGAGTCCACACCCATCCCCAGTTGGGCGATGCTGTCGTGCTGGCCGCAGCGGGCGTGTTATCTGCACCCGCTGCGGTGCCGGCGTCGGCGGGTGACTCCTCGACGGCGGGGGACGAGATGTCGGCGGAGCCGCTGCCTGCCGAGGTGGCTTCGACAGGATCCACGAGGTAGCCAACGGGCGTGACCGCGTCGATGTTGGCGAAGCCCCAGTCGAGTAGGGCGGATGCGGAGGGGTAGATCTCGCCCTCGACGTTGAGCATGGTCACCACGAGGCTCGTGCCACCGCGCTCGGCGGCGCCGACGTAGGTGCGGCCGGCCTCCGTCGTCCAGCCGGTCTTGACGCCGATAGCGCCCTCATAGCCCTGGATGAACAGTGGGTTCTGCGTCGCGATGGGCATGGTCGGCCGCGGATCGCCGGGCTTGTCAGGCATGTAGCCGGGGAAGTCCTCGATCACACGAGTGTTGACGTATTCGAAGAAGTCAGGTCGGGCAAGGCCCTCACGAGCGAAGAGTGCCAGGTCGTACGCCGAGCTCACCTGTCCCTCGGCGGGAAGCCCGCTGGGATTCATCGCAACAGTGTCGTAGGCCTGGAGGCGCTGGGCTTCCTCGTTCATCTGGGCGACGGTGAGTTCGAACCCGCCATTCGCCTGAGCGAGTGCTGACGCACAGTCGTTGCCGCTTTGCATCATGAGACAGAGGAAGAGCTCGCGGACGGTGTACGTCGCCTCCTCCACCAGACCCACTCGACTGCCCTCAACGGCGACGTCGTCGTACGTCGTGGTGTAGACGAGTTCGGGATCCAGGCGAGAAGCGAGCGTGACCGCCGTGAGTGTCTTGAGGACCGAGGCGGGGGGGCGCTGTGCGTGGGGCGCCTTGGCCGCGAGGATTGCA
>CAJBMR010000350.1 GCA_903954205.1 uncultured bacterium
CGACAACGTCATCGGCGTCCCCGCGTCATGGTGGTCCGGCTGGCAGTTCCCGGAGACGGATGGCGGTGTGATCCTGGAGTCAGGTGCGTCGTACTGCATCTCGGCCATGGGTGGTCTCGACTGGTGGGTGGAGAACAAGGCACCCATCTCCAAGCTCGTCGCAGTCGGCTATCCCGGTGACTACGGCGGCGATTACGCCGCGGGTGCCGAGAAGTGGGCCGCCGCCAACGGAGTCGAGTTCGCGGGCTTCATCGAGACGGCACCCAACGCTGTCGCCGGCAACCAGGATGCAGCGGTCTCGGCCATCCTCGAGTCGGGGGCGGATGTTGTCGCTATCGGTATCGGGCCGGCAGAGGTCGCCGAGGTGATCGGCAAGGCCGTGGCGTCGGACTTCAAGGGACAGTTCCTCGGGGCAGCTCCGACATGGAACCCGCTCCTCCTGCAGACGGCGGCTGCGCCCGCGCTGCTCGCGTCGTACACCAACGTGGGCACCACCGGATCCTTCGGCACTCCGTCGGCGGCGATGGACGCGATGCAGGCCCAGCTCGGCGACGGCGTCCTGCCCTCCAATGACGGATACACCTATGGATGGGTGTGGCAGTACCCACTCAAGGCCGCGCTCGAGAAGGCCGCTGCCAACGGCGACCTGACCCGCGAGGGCCTCGTGGCGGCGGTGCAGGGTGGTGTCGAGGTCGACTACGAGGGCGCTCTGCCGAACTCGCTCGTCGGCGGTCCGCCCGCCGATGTCGACCGCTCGGTGTCGATCAATATCCCGTCCGAGGAGGCTGCACTCGGTATCGAGACGCTCCTCATGGGTTACGTCGGCCCGACGGCTCAGGCCTACGACTACAGCGCGCCCTGCTCGGGCACCTGATCGCGATTCGCTCACTCTGAAGGGGTGGACCCGTGAGGGTCCACCCCTTCAGTCACTTCAGGGGTTCGGCGATCACGTCGTCTGGTGGCTGTGGCCGAGGCTGCCCCTAGGCTCGAGGGGTGAGCATTCCTGATGGTCCTTCCGTCCCGACGCCTTCGGGGCCTGATCGGGGATCAGTGAAGCTGCGCCGCCAGATCGGCATCCTGCGCGTGCTCACGATCGTGTCGCTCGTCCTTGTCGTCGTCCTCGCGGTGTGGTCCGTCGTGGGCATCGTGGCGCTGTCGTCGCAGGTGTCCTCCCTCGAGCAGAAGGTCGACTCGCTCTCTGCGCGACTGAGTTCGGAGCGCACTTCCGCGAGCGGGTCGACGGCCCCGGCCCCGTCGCCGGTGACTTCAGCGCAGCCCGCACCAGCTCCCGCAACCGGCACGATGACGGTGCCCTCGGGGGCCGACAAGGCCGGAGCGATCGTGGTGGGCGATCCGGACTCGGCGAAGGTCGTCGAGGTGTACGTCGACTACCAGTGCCCCTACTGCCAGCGCTGGGAAATCGAGATCGGCGCCGCGCTCATGGATCGAGCCATGGAGCCAGGGTCGGGCCTCGTGGTGCGGCAATACAACATGGCCTTCCTCGGCGAGGCCAACAGGAGCCTCAATCCACCCGGGGCCTCGGCTCGTGCGGCCAACGCGGCTGCATGCGTGCTCGATGGGGACGGCGTCGATGCCTTCGTCGCCTTCAACACTGCGATCTTCGCGGCACCGGGAGGCACCGATCCGGCGACGCGCTACGACGAGGCGTCACTCACTGGGCTCGCCGGCGGTGTAGGCGCAAGCGACGAGACCCTGGCGTGTATCGAGAAGGGTCGCTTCATCCCCTTCGTCGCGGCGACGACCCAGGCGGCGTTCGCACGCGGTGTGACCGGCACGCCCACCGTGCTGATCAATGGCAAGCCGATTCAGGATTCGTTCGGCGATCCGCAGTTGCGCTCGCTGCTGACGATGTGACGTGCCCCGCGTCGTCTTCTAGCCGGGGACGTGCTCGGCGGCTGGCGACGGCTTGTCGTAGAGCAGCCAGCGCACGCCGGCGCGCGCGAGCATGAGGCAGATAACCAGCCCTGTCACGGGGATGAATCCGCCCAGGCTCACCGCATCGCCGAAGACGAGTGCGACGAGTTCCAGGACGAGGATCTTGCTGCCCGCCGCGAGCACCCACAGCGCTACCGCCCACAGGGCCTTTTGGCGAGCGACAGATGTGCCCTTGAATCGAGTGAGGATCAAGGTCTTGAAGGCGATCACGACCTCAAGCGCGAGCTTGAGCAGGATCGCGGTGAGGATCGACAGGGTGAAGCTCTCGCTGATCACCGAGGGGACGTACTCGATCGCGAGGTTGAGCACCACGATGTAGACGAAGACGTCGACCACATCACTGGATCGATTCCGGATCCACGCCAGCAGGTGCACATGACCAAGGTGCCAGGCTCCTGCCCCTACCGGGTGCATTCAGGGGCTTACCTCTGGTCAGTTCGGCTAATTGGCTGGCGTGGCGGCGTCAAACGCCGTGAGGAAGTCCCGTACCGCGCGCACGCGCACGCTTTGGTCGAGGGTCGCGTCTATCTGCATGATCTCGAGTGACCGGATGATCACCTTCTGCACCGTGCGCGCGTTCGTCCCTCGGGTGCGGGCGATCTCTGAGGTGGTCATGCCGCGAGACACCATGATCATGACGTCGAGTTGAGTGCGCGAGAGCCCACTCAAGGGCCGCTGGGCGTGGCGGTCGTGATGGAACTCCGTCGGCACGTGCCCGCGCAGGGCAGCATCGAGGGCATCAATGAGAAGGCGTTTGTCTGACAATTGATCTTTGCGCAGGTAGGCAGCAGTCCGGGGAAGCGACTTGGGATTTCGGGACATGAAGCGCGAATCAGGTAGCTGCGTCAGGAACACGACTGCGATGGCCGGGTTGTGCTTGACGAATGCGTCGCACAGGTCGAATCCGTTGAGGCCGTGACCAAGGTCGACGTCAAGGACTACTCCGTCGGGATCCTTGGCAGCGAAGACACGCTGGGCCTCTGATCCTGTCGCGGCCGAGTAGGTGGTGAAGCCTACGGTGCTGATCGCTTCGGCCAAGAGCATCCGCGTCAGGGAGTCATCTTCGACGATAAGGATCGACCGAGGTGTGAGGTCGCCCCTGACTGCCGAATCAGCTGACACCCTGTGAAGTGTAGGGGCGCGGTCCGCGGAGGCCCCTGTGTTTGCCGAGTGACCACTTGGTGCGAGCGGGA
>CAJBMR010000351.1 GCA_903954205.1 uncultured bacterium
CCCCCCCCCACTCCGGGACGTTCACTCAGCCCAGATGATCAGCCGAGCGTGACATTCGTCGCGATCGTGCCAGCGTCGAGGCCAGCGATGACCTCAGCCACCTTGGCCTTGACGTCCTCGGGCACAGCCGCCTCGGTGTCGTGGTACGGCGCGAGGCCGGTGAGACCGACGTAGTTGCCGCCGGGAGCCTTGCCGTCCTTGGCCATGAGGATCAGATCCTTGGTGCCGAGGGTGAGCTTCTTCTCCGCGGAGGTGAGGAGGCACTTGGCCGCCTCGGGCACCGTGAAGAACTGATCGGTGTCGACGCCGATGCAGAAGATGGTCTCGCCCGCACCGGGGGCCTTGGCGATCTCGATGAGCGCGCCGTTACCCGTGGAGCCACCGGCACCGAAGATGATGTCGTGCCCCTGCGCGAGCTGCTTCTTGGCCTCGGCAGCGCCCCACTCGGGGTCACTGAAGGCGTTGTTGGGCTCGTGGTAGACCAGCGTGACCTCCACGGAGGGGTTGGCCGCAATGGCGCCGGCCTTGTATCCCTCGCCGAAGAGCTTGACGGGCGGGACCGTGTCGGTGCCCAGGACGGCGCCGATCTTGTTGGTCTTGGTCATGAGGCCCGCGAGATAGCCGGCGGCGTAGCCCGCCTTGTCCTCGGGGAAGACCAGGCCCGTGAGGTTGGGAAGCGCATCAACCTGGAACTGGTCCACGCCGATGAATTGGATGCCCGTGTTGGCCTTGGCCTCGGTCACCGTGGCCTCACCCATGAGGAAGCCCACCGTGACGATGACGTCGTACCCGGCAGTGGCGAACTGCTGGATGTTGGTGGCGTAGTCCTTGGGATCTACCGTCTCGATGTACTTGGCGTAACCGCCGGACGCCTGGGCAGCCTCGAGGGCGCCCTCCCATGCGGACTGGTTGAACGACTTGTCGTCGACCTTGCCGGTGTCGGTGACGAGACCGATGCAGAACGCATCAGCACCGGGGCAGTCGCCCTCTCCGCCTCCGCCAGCCGCACTGCTCGACGCCTCACTGCTGCTGCTACTTCCGCCGCCGCCACAGGCGGCCAGCACGAGCGCAGCGGCGGCAGCCGCGGCTGCCAAACCCCACTTGCGATGCATGCACATGCCCTTTCGTCGTGGTTGTCCCATCCGCACGTAGCAGGAGTACGCCGCTCACGATGGGTATCGAGCGATGCGTGAACCCTAGTGGGCGGCCGGGAGAACTCCAGGGGCGGCGGTCCTGACGTAATCCACCCGTGACCCTCCGCGGAGCAGGAGAAACGCGTGTGACGCAAGTGGTGACTTTGCCGTGAACGTCAGCCGAGCTGAACGCTCGCGCTCCAGCCACCATCGACAGGGAGCACAACGCCGGCGACCCCCGAAGCATCAGCAAGGAAGAGGACGGCGTCCGCGACCTCATCGGGTGTGACGGGACGACCCAGGGGGGATGTCCGCCGCCACCACGCCACGCCCTCGGGCCAGTCGAGGTCGAGTCCGGGGCGGTCGATCAGTCCCGGGGCGACGGCATTGACCCTGACACCCGCAGCCCCCCACTCCATGGCAGCCGACCGAGTGAATGACTCCAGCGCGGCTTTGGCAGCCGCGTAGTGAGCATGGCGGGGGAACGGCGATGTCGCCTCGACCGACGAGATGTTGATGATCGAAGCGCCGGGTCCCATGGTCGAGTGCGCGGCCTGCGCGAGATTGACCGCTGACATCAGCGTCGCACCGATCATCGCGGCCCAGTCCTCGGCCGTAAGCGCGTCGAGCGCGCCAAGGGACTGGTCCGCCGCATTGTTGACGAGCAGGTCGATGCGGCCAGCCTGGTCTACTGTCCGCTGCGCGATCACCGGGTCCGAGAGATCACCATCAAGCCAGCGAACAGCCGCATCCGCATCC
>CAJBMR010000352.1 GCA_903954205.1 uncultured bacterium
ACTCAAGCCGGCGGGGCTCTACGACAAATTCGTCGACTACCGTGAATCGCTCGGCATGGAGGTACTGCCGCACGGGGAGGACGCCACGTTCCGCCAACTCCTTCGTCGCTTGAAGGAAGGCAAGCTCGTGTGCCTCGTGGCCGATCGCGACCTATCGGGAAGCGGCGTACCCGTGGATTTCTTCGGCGAGACCGCATCCATGCCTGCGGGCCCGGCCATGTTGTCGCTGATGACGGGGGCGCCGATCATGCCCGTCGAGCTCTGGCACGTGAAGGGCGGACTGAAGGCGCGCGTGCGCGCTGCTCTCCCGATCCCCGAGGGTGTGGAGCGCAAGGCGCGGGTGGCCGCGCTCACCCAGTCGATGGCCGATGCGTTCGCCGACGCCATCACCGCGCATCCGGCCGATTGGCACATGATGCAGCGACTCTGGCTTAACGACCTTTCCCAGCGAGATGCAGCGTGAAGATCGGGATCGTGTGCCCCTACGCCTGGGATGTGCCCGGGGGCGTTTCGGCGCACATCCGCGATCAGGCTGAGACCCTCATCGAGATGGGGCATGACGTGAGCGTCATCACACCCGTCGAGGACCCTGACTCCCTTCCTCCCTACGCCGTCGACGGGGGCCGGCCGCGCTCCGTGCCCTACAACGGATCCGTCGCGCGACTCACCTTCGGGGTGAAGGCCACCGCACGGGTGCGACGCTGGATCCGCGAAGGTGAGTTCGACGTGCTCCATGTCCACGAGCCGCTCGCGCCCTCACTCGGCGTGCTCGCCTGCTGGTCGGCTCGCGGCCCGATGGTGGCCACTGTGCACTCGTCGATCGAGCGCTCGCGTGTCCTTGTGACGGGCTACTACCTCGCGCAGACCGCTCTGGAGAAGATCTCTGCGCTGGTGGCCGTGAGCGAACACGCGCGCCGCACCATCGTTGATCACCTCGGGGGCGATGCAGTCCTGATTCCCAACGGCGTCCGTGTCGACCACTACCAGGATGCGCCGCCCCTGCGCGAATGGCCGGGTCCCGCGATCGGATTCCTGGGCCGGATGGACGAGCCACGCAAGGGCCTTCCCATCCTGCTGGAGGCCTTCGCTGGAATCCGCGCGCGCATTCCCGATGCGACGCTTGTCCTTATCGGGCCGGGTGATCCGGATGAGGTGCTTGCCGAGGTGCCCGCAGCCCTTCGCTCCGGGATCGTCGTCCTGGGCCGGCTGGATGAAGCAGACAAGGCGCGTGCCCTGGCGTCACTGAGCGTCTACGTCGCCCCCAACACGGGCGGGGAGTCCTTCGGGATCGTGCTGCTCGAAGCCATGGCCGCGGGGGCTCCCGTCGTTGCCAGTGACCTGGATGCCTTCGCGCGGGTGCTGGATGAGGGCAGGTGCGGCGCGCTCTTCCCCGTGGGGGACTCTGCTGCGCTTGAGGCGACGGTCATCGATCTCCTCGGGAATGACGAGGAGCGAAGGCGGCTCGTGGCCGCCGGTGCGCGCCGCGTTGCGGCGTATGACTGGCGCACGGTCGCCGGTGACCTCATCGACGTCTATGCGAGCGTCACAGCCGGGCAGAGTCGCGTGCGAGAAGACCTGCGCGGGCAGATTGTCGGTCGACTCGCACGCCGCCGGACCGCGGAGGGAGGGGCTCAGTGATGGGGGCCTGGTGGTGGGCCGTCGGTGCGCTCGTGGTGCTGCTTGTCGTGGGGCTCTATCTCAGCATGACGGCGGGACGGCTGGATCGTCTGCATCGACGCATCGACACATCGCTCCACGCCCTCGACACCCAGCTCCTTCGCCGTTCCGCACAGGCCCTCGACATGGCGGCATCCGGAGTCTACGATCCCGCCACCGCGGTGGTGCTTGCGGATTCGGCTCATGGAGCTCGAGCGGCTTCCGACGATGACGTGGTGTCGCGCGGGCTGGCGGAAAGCGACCTCACGCGTGTCCTGCTCGAGGCGATACCGGACGCCCAGGAGGCAGACGAACTCCGCGAGGCGGCGCCTGACCCGACAATGCTCGATGACCTCCGTGGCACGTGCGTGCGCGTGCAGCTCTCGCGGCGTTTCCACAATGACGCGGTGCGCGCGTGTCGTCAGGTAAGGCGGCAGCGACTCGTGAGGTGGCTCCACCTCGCGGGGCACACCCCGTGGCCGGAGACGGTGGAAATGGACGACACGCCGCCTCCGGGCCTTACCGCGCGATGATCGGGTGACCCGACGTACCTTGGATGAATGCGCCTCATTGCCCCCCTTGTTTTGGGAGCTCTCCTCCTCGCCGCGTGCGGTGGCGAGGAAGCGGCTCCGGCCTCGTCGAGCCCGAGTCCGAGCCCGAGTTCCTCGAGCGCGTCGCCGTCACCGAGCCCCTCGGCCCTGCCCACGCCCTCGTCCGCGTATGGCATCCCACCGGGCGCCTCGCCGTTCTCCGGCCTGCCCGGAGGCGAGGGCAAGCCGGTGCTTGCGATCAAGATCGACAACACCCGCGCCGCCCAGCCCCACGCCGGCCTCCAGGCCGCGGACCTTGTCTATGTGGAGGAGGTCGAGTGGGACCTCACCCGCCTGCTCGCGATCTACAACTCCCAGTTGCCCGACGTGATCGGCCCGGTGCGCTCAGCCCGCATCAGCGACATGGACATCATCGCGCCCTTCGGCAAGGTCGCCTTCTCGAATTCCGGTGCGCAGAGCAAGCTGCTCCCGGTGATTGCCGCAGCCAACCTCTACGACGTGTCGGCCGATAAGGCGTACGAGGCATTCACCAACGACCCCGGCAGGCCTTCACCGGTCGACCACATGGCAGATCCGCGCATGCTGCTGGCGGCTGCGCCCGATGCGGCACTGGCCCGCGATGTCGGGTTCGTCTTCTCCGAGGAGCCGCCGGCAGGGGGCAAACCCGTGAAGTCGGTCACGATGACCTGGCCCTCATCGGAAGTGTCCTTCACGTGGGACGAGGAGGCCGGCAACTTCATCGTCGGCCTCAACGGCGAGGAATCCCGGTCCACCGAGGGCGGTCCTCAGCGCGCGGCGACCGTGGTCGTCCAGTCGGCGGTGCAGACGGACTCCGGATACGGCGACCGCTACGGCGGGAGGACGCCGTTCATCGAGACGGTGGGGAAGGGCGTCGCCCTGGTGCTCCGCGACGGCCGGATGTGGTCGGTGACCTGGGAGCGGCCCTCCATGGAGGACGGCACCCGGTTCCTGATGCCGGACGGCACGCAGATGCCCTTCGCCATCGGCCAGGAGTGGATCGTCCTCCTCGACAAGTCCATGAAGCCCAAGGTCACCTGAGGCGGGCTGTACCTCTACCTGGCGCCTTCGGCACACCCGACTACGATGGGGGAAGTGCCGCGGGCGTCGCGGCGCCCACGGTCGTGAGAGGTCATCGTGTCGGATTCCACCAGTCACGTCACCGGCACCACCCGCGTGAAGCGGGGCATGGCGGAGATGCTCAAGGGCGGCGTCATCATGGACGTCGTCACGCCCGATCAGGCCAAGATCGCTGAGGATGCCGGTGCGGTCGCCGTCATGGCGCTCGAGCGAGTTCCTGCGGATATCCGTGCCCAGGGCGGTGTCGCGCGCATGTCAGATCCCGACATGATCGAGGGGATCATCGACGCGGTGACTATCCCCGTCATGGCCAAGGCGCGCATCGGCCACTTCGCTGAGGCGCAGGTGATCCAGTCCCTGGGCGTCGACTACATCGACGAGTCCGAGGTTCTCACGCCCGCTGACTACTCCAACCACATCGACAAGTGGCAGTTCACCGTTCCCTTCGTGTGCGGTGCCACCAACCTGGGTGAGGCGCTGCGGCGCATCACCGAGGGCGCGGCCATGATCCGATCCAAGGGCGAGGCGGGCACGGGTGACGTCTCCAACGCGGTCACGCACATGCGGCGCATCCTTGGCGAGATCCGCGCGCTTGCCGCGCGCTCCGAAGACGAGCTCTATGTCGCCGCCAAGGAGCTCCAGGCTCCCTATGACCTCGTGGTCGAGGTCGCTAAGGCAGGCCGCCTCCCGGTCGTGCTCTTCACCGCCGGCGGCATCGCCACTCCGGCGGACGCCGCGATGATGATGCAGTTGGGAGCCGACGGTGTCTTCGTGGGCTCGGGAATCTTCAAGTCAGGCGAGCCCGCGAAGCGTGCGGAGGCCATCGTCCAGGCAACCCGGCACTTCGACAACGCCGATGTCGTGGCCAAGGTGTCGCGTGGGCTGGGCGAGGCAATGGTCGGCATCAATGTCGCCGACATCCCGGTCCACCATCGTCTCGAAGATCGAGGCTGGTGACGGAGTCCGACAGGGGCCGCTCCGCGCCCACCATCGGTGTCCTCTCCCTTCAGGGTGACGTCCGTGAGCACCTCCGAGCTCTCGAGGGGGCGGGTGCGCACGCCGTGCCCGTGGGGTCCTCCGAGGGCCTGAGGTCCGTCCAAGCACTGGTCATCCCCGGTGGGGAGTCCACGACGATGTCCATGCTCGCCGTGCGCGACGGGCTCATGGAGCCGCTGCGCGTCGCGCGATCCGAGGGCATGCCGATGTATGGCTCCTGCGCGGGGATGATCATGCTGGCCGATGAGGCGCTCGACGGACGGGCGGACCAGCAGACCATCGGCGGGATCTCCATGGTCGTACGCCGCAATGCATTCGGCCGCCAGGTGGACTCTTTCGAAGCCGACATCGATGTCTCCGGCCTCGACGCCGCCTTTCCCGCGGTCTTCATCCGCGCCCCGTGGGTCGAGTCCGTGGGGGAGGGCGTCGAGGTGCTTGCCCGGGTGACGCAGCCCGAGAGGGGTGGTTCCGCCGGCCCGCCGGGTCCCTCGGGCGGAGCGGATACCATCGTCGCGGTCAGGCAGGGGCCGCTCGTCGCCACGTCGTTCCATCCGGAACTCACCGGTGACCCGCGCTTCCACGAGATGTTCGTCCGGATTGTGAGGCAGTACGCATGAGCGGCCACTCCAAGTGGGCCACCACCAAACACAAGAAGGCCGTCGTCGATGCCCGACGCGGCAAGCTCTTTGCGCGTCTCATCAAGAACATCGAGGTCGCGGCTCGTCAGGGCGGCGGCGACCCCGCGGGTAATCCGACCCTTTATGATGCCATCCAGAAGGCACGCAAGAGTTCCGTCCCCCTCGACAACATCGATCGAGCGGTCAAGCGGGGCTCGGGGGCTGAAGCCGGTGGCGCCGACTACCAGACCATCATGTACGAGGGCTATGGGCCAAACGGTGTGGCCGTCCTCGTCGAGTGCCTCACCGACAATCGCAACCGTGCCGCGTCGGAGGTGCGCGTGGCGTTGACACGCAACGGTGGGAGCATGGCCGACCCGGGATCCGTGTCCTACCTCTTCAGTCGCAAGGGCGTAGTCATGGTGCCGCGAGCCGAGGGAGTGGACGAGGACTCCATCCTTGCTGCGGTGCTCGAGGTAGGTGCCGAAGAGGTCAACGACCTCGGCGACATCTTCGAGGTCGTGAGCGAGGCCGGGGACGTGGTCGCCGTCCGCACGGCGCTGCAGGGCTCCGACATCGACTACGACTCTGCCGAGGCAACCTTCGTGCCCAGCATGTCCGTGCCTGTCGATGCCGATACGGCCCGCAAGGTCTTCCGCCTAGTGGAGGCCCTCGAGGACAGCGACGACGTCCAGAACGTCTACACCAACGTGGACGTGAGCGACGAGGTGCTCGCGAGCCTCGACGCCTGATTGAGGCTGGCGCAGGAGTGGAGGCCGGTATGTCCGGAGCAGGACGGCAACTCACCGGCTGGGATGCCGCTACGTGGCGCACATCGGCGGGGAGTCCGCACCTGCGCTCCACGGTGGTGGCCCTCGTGCTGCTCGACAGCACCCCTGATTGGGAGCGCCTGTGCGAGCGCGTGGAGCGCCTCACCCGCATGGTGCCCGTCCTACGGCAGCGACCCCTTAGGGGAGTCTTCGGAGTCGCGTCACCGCGACTGGCCGTCGATCCCGACTTCGACCTGGGGCTCCACCTGCGCCGCATGCGCCTGGCCGGCGGGGGAAGTTGGAGCGAGCTCCTCACCGAAGCGCGGCGGGTAAGCCTGACCGACTTCGACCGCGATCGACCCCTGTGGGAGCTCGTCCTCGTCGAAGGACTCGAGGGTGGCCGCGCGGCACTGCTGCTGAAGTTGCATCATGCGATCGCCGATGGGCAGGCGACCGTCCTCATCGGCCTCAACCTGGTGGAGTTCGGCGCGACGCCCAATCCCGATGAGGCCGATGCACCCGCGGCACCGGAAGCGGTAGCGGCGGGAGCGCCTGAGGTGAGCCTCGCGGACATCGTCGACAACCTTCGTCGCGGGATAGGTGCTGCCGAGCGTGTGGGTGAGGCGATGGCCGCCCTCGCGCGCGGGACGCTCACCGACCCCGTGAACACCTGGACCTCGGTGCTGGGCACGTTGGCCTCCGTGGGCCGGTTCACGGCGGTGCCCGATGGCCCCCTGTCGCCCTTGATGACGGAGCGCGGCACGACGTATCACTTCGCCGCCTTCGACCTGCCCTTCGCCAGCTTGCGCAGTGCGGCGAAGGCACGTGATTGCAGTGTGAACGACGCCTTCATGGCGGCGGTCGGCCTTGGTCTTGAGCGCTATCACGTGCGGCGGGGGAGTGTCGCTGACGACCTACGCTTCAACGTGCCCATCAGCCTTCGTGGTGACGCGGGGGATACGTCGGCCCAGGCCTCCAACGCGGTGACCATCGCACGAATCGCCCTGCCCGTGGCGGGTCTCACGGTCGACGAGCGCATGCACGCTGCTCATAAGGCGGTAGCGCGCTGGCGTGACGAACCGGCTCTGAGATTCGCTGACCCGCTCGCGGAGATCAGCTGGCTGGTGCCCGTGCCGGTGCTGGCCCAGGCGGCACTGGCCAGCGATGTCACGACGAGCAATGTCCCCGGGCCGCCGCTGCCGCTCTTCATCGCCGGCGCGCGCATCGCGGGCATCTATCCGCTGGTGGCGACGATCGGCGCGGCGGTCAACGTCACGATGGTCACCTACGACGGCTCCGCATTCGTGGGCATCTCGGCGGACGACCGGGCAGTGCCGGATCTGGCCGACCTGGTGGCTGACATGCGCTCAGGCTTCGCCACGGTCACGGAGGGCCCCGTGGGGCCAGCCGACCCCCTCACGGAGGGAGAGCCGGGCGACGGCACGCCGAAGGCCCGCGCGATCCGCGAGGCCGACGCCCAGGAGCAGTAGTCTTCGCACAGGTGTTCGCATAGGCCCGGATCCCGGGATCGCGGAGGAGGCGCTCGTGCGGGTCATGGGCGTGGACCCTGGTCTCACACGATGTGGGGTAGGCGTGGTCGAAGGCGCCCCGGGTCGGGCCCTGACGCTCATTGATGTCGTGGTCATCCGCACACCCCACGAGGCCCCGCTCGAGGAGCGCCTCACCGGGCTGGAGCAGGCCCTCGAGGAGCTCGTGGCGCGCCACGAGCCGGAGATCATCGCCGTCGAACGCGTCTTCAGTCAGCACAACCTCCGCACCGTCATGGGGACCGCGCAGGCCGGTGCCGTGGCCGCACTCGCGGCCGGCCGCCGTGGCATCCCGCTGAGCCTGCGCACGCCGAGCGAGGTCAAGGCCGCTGTGACCGGGAACGGGCGAGCCGACAAGGCTCAGGTCACCGCCATGGTGACTCGGGTGCTCCGCCTCGATGCCCCTGTTCGCCCACCCGACGCGGCCGATGCCCTGGCCCTCGCCATCACCGAGATCTGGCGTGGAGGCGCCGAGCGTCGACTTCAGGCCGCGACCGGGGCCCGACGATGATCGCGTCCGTCTCCGGAGTGGTGGCCGCAGTGCAGCCCTCCGGCGTTGTGATCGAGGTGGGGGGCATCGGAGTCAGCGTGTCGTGCACCCCGCAGACGGCCGCTGTGGCGAGGAGGGGCGACGGTCTCGCCCTGCACACCAGCCTCGTGGTGCGCGAGGACTCGCTCACCCTCTATGGCTTCCCCGACTCCGAACAGCGCGACGTCTTCGAGCTCGTCCAGACCGTGTCCGGCGTGGGCCCGCGCACGGCCCTCGCGGTGCTCGCGACCCTGTCGCCCGACGGTCTGCGCAACGCCATTGCCGCGGAGGACGTCGCCAGCCTCACCCGTGTCCCCGGCATCGGCACCAAGGGAGCTCAGCGCCTCATCATCGAACTCAAGGATCGACTGCGCGCTGTCGCCCGACAGGGCGAGGCACCCACCGGCGATGGGCAGGAGACCGTGCGCGCCGCACTCGTATCGCTGGGGTGGTCGGCCCGGGACGCGGATCGCGCCGTAGCCGCCGTGTCATCCGATCTTGGCGCAGACGCGGATGTCGCTCCGCTCCTGCGCGCAGCGCTGCAGCACCTGGACCGCCGATGACTCGCGAGGAGCACGGAGACATGAGCGAGCCTGAGAGTGAGCGCCTTGTTGACGCGCGGGCAGACGACAGCGAGCGCGCGCTCGAAGGCGCGCTTCGGCCGCGCCAGCTCGACGAGTTCATCGGCCAATCGCGGGTGTGCGCCCAGCTCGACGTCGTCCTTCAGGCCGCGAGGCGCAGGGAGCGTCCCGCGGACCACGTCCTCCTTTCCGGCCCTCCCGGCCTCGGCAAGACGACCCTCGCCGTGATCGTCGCCGAGGAGATGGCGGCCCCGCTGCGCATCACCAGTGGGCCGGCCCTGCAGCACGCAGGTGACCTAGCCGCGATCCTGTCGAGCCTGCAGCCGGGTGAGGTGCTTTTCATCGACGAGATTCATCGGATCGCGCGCGCCGCGGAGGAGATGCTCTACGTCGCCATGGAGGACTTCCGTGTCGACGTCATCGTGGGCAAGGGACCCGGGGCGACCGCGCTCCCACTTGACCTTGCTCCCTTCACCCTCGTGGGCGCGACAACCCGCGTGGGCCTACTGCCCGGGCCCCTCCGCGATCGTTTCGGCTTCACCGCGCATCTGGACTTCTACGACGAATCCGACCTGCGGTCGATCCTTGAGAGATCAGCGCACCTCCTCGCCGTCACGATCGATGACGACGGGATCTCGGAGATCGCACGCCGATCACGTGGCACACCGCGCATCGCCAACCGACTGTTGCGTCGCGTGCGCGACTGGGCACAGGTCCACGGCACCGGCGATGTCGATCGCACCGCCGCGCGCGCCGCACTCGACCTCTACGAGGTGGACGCCCTGGGATTGGATCGCCTGGACCGCTCGGTGCTCGATGCACTCGTACGCCGATTCGGTGGCGGTCCCGTGGGCCTGTCGACGCTCGCGGTGGCCGTGGGCGAGGAGTCGGAGACGGTGGAGACGGTGGCTGAGCCCTTCCTCGTGCGCCACGGCCTGCTTGCCCGCACTCCGCGGGGCCGAGTCGCAACCGGTGCGGCCTATGCCCACCTCGGCGTAGCCCCTCCGGCGGGCACCTGGGCCGCCCAGGGGCTGTTGGGCTTCTCGGACGCCACCGGCGACGCCTCACCGGGCGCCTCCGGCTAGGCTCTTGACTCCACGCGTCAACGTCGGCGCGGCCGGTCATTGAGGGGTGTATTCGTGGAAAGTCTGGGCACGTTGCTGCCGATTCTCCTCATCGGAGTGGTCTTCTATCTCCTCATCATGCGCCCGGCGCGCAATCGCCAGCGCAAGCAGGCCGAGATGATGTCCGCGCTCGACCCGGGCGCTCGGATCATGACGACGGCGGGCGTATACGGCACCGTCGTGGCCATCGACGATGACGATGCCGAGATCGAGATCGCTCCGGGGGTGGTGATCCGTGTCGTGAAGGCAGCGATCGCCAAGGTCATCGAACCCGTGCCTTCTGAGTCCACGCCTCCTGCGGAGTTGAACGACCGGGGGGCGTCCTCCGAACCTCCGAACCCCAACGCCTGAGTCGCACGCTTTACCCGCCCTGCCACGTCCACGCTGAGAAGGAAGACACGTGCCTCCCGCCAATCGCAGCAGCCGCACCGGCTCGCAGACGCATCCCGGCCGCCTGCTCCTCATCATGGCGCTCATCACGGCGGCCTTGGCGGTGTGGGCCTTCTGGCCGGGTCAGGACAACGCCGTGCGCCTCGGTCTCGACCTACGCGGTGGCACCCAGGTGATCCTGCAGCCCAAGGCTGTCCAGGAAGGCGCGACGATCACCGACGATCAACTTGCCCAGACCGTGGCGATCATCCGTCAGCGCGTTGACGGGGTGGTTGTCGCTGAAGCTGAGGTCACCGTGCAGGGCTCCGGCGAGGGGGCCGCGATCATCGTTTCTGTGCCCGACGTGAGCCAGGAGCGGCTCGTGGAGCTCGTCGGCCGCACCGCACTCCTGGACTTCCGACCCGTCTGGTCGATCTACGGTCCCGCGCCCGAGTCCCTCGACGACACGGCCAACCCCGCACCCGCGCCCACGGGTGACGACACTGCGACTTCCGCTCAGATCGTGCAGGCCGCGGACAACACTCCGGAGTATCAGGCTGAGGTAGCAGCTTTGGACTGCCTCGACCCCATCAATCAGGCGGGTGGAAGCCCTGACGATCCCGAACTGTGGCTCGGGACCTGCGACAAGGACGGCGCGGCGAAGTACTCCCTCCAGCCCGCCTTTATTGAAGGCACCAACGTCACGGATGCGGTAGCGCAGTTGCCGCAGCAGGGCGTGGGCGGCTGGGTGGTGAGCCTCACCTTCGACAGCGAGGGTGCGCGCGCCCTCGCCACGGCATCGCAAGAGCTCTACGCACTACCCGACTGTGCGCCGGGTGGTGCCAGTCCGTGTAATGCCTTTGCCATCGTGCTCGACGGAGTCGTGGTCTCGGCACCGCGATTCAACGAGCCCATCATTGGTGGCCAGGCGCAGATCGAGGGCGACTTCACGGCCACGGAGGCCCAGGACCTGGCCAATGTCCTTAGCTACGGCGCGCTGCCTGTGACTCTCGATGTCGTCGAAGTGACGAGCGTGTCGCCCACGGTCGGCAGCGATCAACTGCGCGCAGGCCTCATCGCCGGTGCCATCGGTGCGCTCCTGATCGTGCTCTTTTTGCTGTTCTACTACCGCGTGCTGGGTGTCGTGGCCGTCCTCAGCCTCGTGATCGCGGGTGGCCTGGCCTACATGTCGTTTGTTGCCCTCGGCAAGACGGTGGGCTTCACGCTGACCCTCGCGGGAGTCGCCGGTGCCATCGTCTCGATCGGTATCACGGCGGATTCCTTCATCATCTACTACGAACGCATCCGCGATGCCTTACGTGAAGGCAAGACGATGCGGCAAGCAGCTGAGGTGGGATGGACCGCTACGCGGCGCACGCTGCTGGCGGCTGACTTCGTGACGCTCCTCGCCGCGATCGTCCTCTACATCATCTCCGTGGGCAACGTGAAGGGCTTCGCCTTCACCCTCGGTCTCATCACCCTCATCGATATCTTCGTTGCGTTCCTCTTCACCTATCCCTTGACGGTGCTCGTCTGCCGCTCCGCGTGGATGCAGAAGGCCACCTGGCTGACTGGACTCCGCGTCAAGGGCTCCGGCCGCGACGGCGGAGGCGATGCCGTTGCAGATGACCGCACGACCGTAGGAGTGGAGTCCTGATGGCGCGTCGAGCCTCCCTTGGGGACCGTCTCTACCGCGGAGAGTCCGGCATCAACTTCGTTGGTCGCCGGCGTACCTGGTTCATCATCTCCGGCATCCTCGTCCTCATCTCGCTTGCGGCGCTGGGCTTCCGCGGCCTCAACCTCGGTGTCGAGTTCCAGGGCGGGGCAGTCTTCTCCGTGCCCAATGCCACGTGCTCGATCGAGGGCGCTCGCGAGGCGACCAGTCAGACGACGGGCGAGGAAGCCATCGTGACCGAGACGGGCGCCGGGATCATCCGCGTGCAGACGCCTCCGGTGGATGCTGCGCAGAGCCAGGAAATCTCCCGCGTCCTGGCCGACACCTGCGGCGTCGCCGCCACGGACATCAGTGTCCAGGTCGTTGGGCCTACCTGGGGTGCCGAGATCACGTCCAAGGGCATCCAGGCGCTAATCGTCTTCCTCGTCCTGGTGACAATCTTCCTTGCGATCTACTTCGAGTGGCGATTTGCCGTCGCGGCGCTCGTGGCGCTGGTGCACGACATCGTCCTGACGGTGGGCATCTACGCGATCACGGGCCTACCCGTGACGCCGGCGACCCTCATCGGCTTCCTCACCATCCTCGGATACTCGCTGTACGACACCGTTGTCGTCTTCGACAAGGTCAAGGAAGACACCAAGGGCATCACCGCTCAGTCAGTGCTGAGTTACCCGGAGGCTGCCAACCGATCGGTCAATCAGGTCTTGGTGCGATCGATCAACACCACGATCACGTCGCTTCTACCGGTGCTCGCGATCATCATCGTGGGAGCCGGACTCCTCGGCGCCGGAACGCTCCTGGACCTTGCGGTGGCGTTGGCGGTGGGCATGTTCGTCGGCGTCTACTCCTCACTCTTCATCGCCACGCCCGTCGCGGTCCTACTCAAGATGCGCCAGCCCGACATCAAGGCGCTCGACACTCGGGTGGCCGCGCGTCGCTCCGGTGCCGGCAAGCGTGCGGCGGAGTCACAGGAGGCGGCGGCGGCAGCTGTCGGCGTTGTCGACTCAGCGGCGACAGGCACGGCTTTGGGGGCGGCGGAGCGTCAGCAGCCCAAGCGCCAGCCGCGATCCAAGCGCGGCAAGAAGTAGCCGCCACCATCCCGATCTCCGCGATGCTCGTACACTGACCGCTACAGCAGCGGGAGGTGCGGGTGACGCAGGAGGCGATGCGCGAGGTCCCGGCCGACGCCGGAGCCACTGGCCTGCGCTCGCGGCTCGCGCGTCTCACCGGGTCCCGCACCGGTCCCTCCGAGCTGGACCCCCTGATTCGGACGCTTCGCCAGTACCACCCCAAGTCCGATGTGCGCATGCTCCAGCGGGCGTACGAGACCGCTGCTTACCTGCATCGGGATCAGAAGCGTCGCTCCGGAGATCCCTACATCACGCACCCTCTCGCCGTGGCGACGATCCTGGCCGAGCTCGGCATGACGGCCCCGACCCTGTCGGCTGCGCTCCTGCACGACACGGTCGAGGACACCGGCTATTCCCTCGAGGAGCTGCGCGAGGACTTCGGCGACGAGGTGGCCGATCTCGTCGATGGCGTCACCAAGCTCGATCGCGTCACGTACGGCGAGGCATCCGCTGCCGAAACCGTGCGCAAGATGGTGGTCGCGATGGCGCGCGACATTCGCGTGCTCGTCATCAAGCTCGCCGACCGCCTTCACAATATGCGCACCCTGTCCTTCATGCCTCCGGAGAAGCAGGAGAAGAAGGCGCGCGAAACCCTCGAGATCTACGCCCCCTTGGCACACCGCCTGGGCATGAACACCATGAAGTGGGAACTTGAGGATCTCGCGTTCGGGACCCTCTATCCCAAGGTGTACGACGAGATCGAACGCCTGGTGACCCAAAGGGCGCCCTCGCGGGATCAGTACCTCACGAGTGTCATCGACGAGCTCGAGAGCGACATCCGAGGCGCTCGCATCAAGGCGTCGGTCACCGGGCGTCCCAAGCACCTCTACTCGGTCTACCAAAAAATGGTGGTCAGGGGCCGTGAGTTCGCGGACATCTATGACCTCGTCGGCGTTCGGATCCTGGTGGAGTCGATCCGAGACTGCTACGCGGTGCTGGGCATCGTCCACGCGCGCTGGAGCCCCGTACCGGGTCGTTTCAAGGACTTCATCGCCATGCCGAAGTTCAACATGTACCAATCCCTGCACACGACCGTCATCGGTCCCGGAGGCAAGCCGGTCGAGCTGCAAATCCGGACCTGGGACATGCACCGGGCCGCGGAGTTCGGAGTCGCCGCTCACTGGCGCTACAAGCAGCGCGACGTGGGCGGCAAGCAGGGACCGGATGATTTCGGCTGGCTGCGCCAGCTCCTGGAGTGGCAGCGGGAGACCGAGGACCCGGACGAGTTCTTGGATTCGCTCCGCTATGACCTGTCCTCGTCCGAGGTGTTCGTCTTCACGCCGAAGGGCGACGTCGTCGCGCTTCCCCAGGGCAGTACGCCGGTCGACTTCGCCTACAGCGTCCACACGGAGGTGGGTCATCGCTGTGTGGGGGCCCGGGTCAACGGCAAGCTCGTCCCGTTGGAGTCTGAGCTCTCCAACGGGGATGTCATCGAGGTCTTCACGTCCAAGGCAGACGGGGCGGGTCCCAGCCGCGACTGGCTTATCTTCGTCAAGTCTCCGCGGGCGAAGTCGAAGATCAAGGCGTGGTTCAGCAAGGAGCGTCGCGAGGAGGCAATCGAGCAGGGCAAGGACTCCATCGTGCGCGCCATGCGCAAGGAGGGCCTCCCGCTCCAGCGACTCATGAGCAACCAGGCGCTCTCGACGATCGCATCCGAGCTTCACCAGGGCGATGTCTCGGCCCTCTATGCGGCGGTGGGGGAGGGCCGCATCTCGGCCGCGAGCATCGTTCGGCGCCTGGTCGCAGCTGCCGGTGGTGTGGATGGTGCGGCCGACGATGTCGCGGAGGGCTTCACGCCGTCATCCTCGTCCCGGACGGTCGCCTCGGGTGATCCCGGTGTCCTCGTCAAGGGGGCCACGGACGTCTGGGTGAAGTTGGCCCGATGCTGCACGCCTGTGCCCGGCGACGACATCGTCGGCTTCGTGACCCGCGGTTCAGGGGTGTCCGTGCATCGGCGCTCCTGTGTCAACGTCCCCGGTCTGGAGGCGCAGCAGGAGGCAGGCGCGCGATTCGTGGATGTCTCGTGGGCACCGTCGTCGGGAAGTGTGTTCCTCGTCAACATCCAGGTGGAGGCACTCGACCGCGCGCGTCTGCTGGCGGATGTCACCCGAGCCCTATCGGATCAGCACGTCAACATCCTCAGTGCTTCGGTGACGACCACCCGAGAGCGCATCGCCCTGTCCCGGTTCACCTTCGAGATGGCCGACCCCAAGCATCTTGGCGCCGCGCTCAAGGCGGTGCGCCAGGTAGACGGCGTCTTCGACGCCTACCGCGTCTAGACGCGTACCCCGTCTAACTGCCGGCAGGTCCTGCAAACTCCGAGACCGTGCCTTCGACTGCGGCCAGGAGAGCCCGTGTCGAGTCCACGCTCGACTGGGCCGCCTCGATCCGCCGGGGATCGCCAGCGGCCTGCGCCGCTGCGAGATCCTGCTCCGCCCGCGCGAGCGCCGTGCGGAACCGCTCGGCGGTGTCCTCCGCGCGTGCACGTCGGGCGGGATCCGTGGCTGCCCAGCGCCTGTCGTCAGCCTGGCGCACGGCATCCTCCACGGCGCGGAAACGTCGATCGATGCGGTCCTTGTCAGCGCGGGGGACGTGGCCGATGGCCTCCCAGCGTTCCTGGATGTTGCGCAACGCGCGCTTGGCCGTGCCTACGTCGGTCACCGGCAGGAGCGCCTCCGCCTCGACGACGAGGGCCTGCTTGCGCTCGAGGTTGCCTCGGTGCTCCACGTCGCGCTCGGCGTTGACGGCATCACGGGATGCGAAGAATGCATCCTGGGCCGCCCGGAATCGGGTCCACAAACGATCCTCATCTTGGCGGCTGCCGCGTGGAGCAGCCTTCCAACGATCCATGAGAGTCCGGTAGGCGCGCGTGGTGCCCGCCCAGTCGGTCGAGGTGGAAAGAGACTCAGCCTCGCGAATGAGGGCCTCCTTGGCCGCCAAGGAGTCCTTGCGCTCGGCATCGCGCGCGGCGAAGTGCTGGCGACGTCGGCGATCGAAAGCCGTGCGCGCTGCACTGAAGCGCTTCCACAGTGCCTGCTCGCGGCCTCGGTCGATGCGCGGTGCGGCCTTCCATGCCTCGAGGAGGGCGGTGAAGCGTTCGCCGGTGGCCTTCCACTGGGTCGACTCCGCTAGGGACTCTGCCTCGACGGTGATGGCCTCGCGTGCAGCAAGTGCCTCTTCGCGCTGGCGGGTGCGTGCAGCTTCGCGCTTCTCCCGCGCGGCAGCCATGAGCGTCTCCACCTCGGCACATGCACGTTCGAGCTCGGTGACGTCGCCCAGGAAGGTCGGAGCAGCGAGGGCCTCGCGGGCGTGCGCCAGAGCGGTCGGCGCCGAATCCATGCCGCGGCCGTCCTTGAGGCGGTGGGCGGCGAGATCGACCTCGACGAGGATGTCGTCGTACTTGCGCCCGAAGAATGCGAGACCTTCCTCGATGGTGCCGGCCGCCCAGTTGCCCACAGCGACCTCACCGGAGGGGGTGCGCAGCCATGCGGTGCCGTCGCTGTCAATGCGCCCAAAACGAGACGGGTCAGTGCGTCGCACGGGGGGCGCTGATGCTGCTGCGGTGGGACGTGAGGGGCGCTTCAGCGCCGTGGGTCGCGGCGCAACGGGCGTGGGAGCGGCAGGGACGGGGATCGCGACCGCTTGGACGGTCGTGGTCTCCACGATCGCCACACCCTGGTCGCTGGTCACGATGGTGGTGGTCGTCTCGATCGCCTGGACCACGGGAGCGGGCGAAAGGGCGGGGGCTGCCTCGCGTGCCTCGAGCACGCCGAAGGGCATCGGCGGGAGCTCCTCAATCATCTCCGCCGTCACCTCCTCCGCGACGACGGACTCACTGCCGGTCCCGTCTGGAGTGCTCTCGCTCATCGACCCTCCTAGTTTGCCGGCGACGTGGTCAGCGTCGCCTTCTCGATGACGACCCGCTGGGCCGGTGGCCCATCGGTGCCGCCGCCTTCAACCCCAGCTGCCGCTATGCCCTGCACGACGTCGAGTCCCTCGGACACGGTGCCCCAGATGGTGTAGCCGGAGGGCAGGGTCGTGTCCTCGTAGACGATGAAGAACTGGCTGCCTCCCGTGCCAGGTCCGGCGTTGGCCATGGCCACGGTGCCGGCGGGATAGTTGGCCGCGCCCTCGGCGGGGAGGTTCTCATCGGGGATCGAGTAGCCCGGTCCACCGGTGCCGTTGCCGGCGGGGTCCCCGCACTGGAGCACGAAGATTCCCTCGGTGGTGAGGCGATGGCAGGCAGTGAGGTCGAAGTAGCCCTCCTCCGTGAGGAAGGCCATCGAGGCGACCGTGGCAGGCGCCTCGGCCGGGAGGGTGTCGATGACGATGTCGCCACAGTTGGTGGCCAGTGTCATCGTGTACGCCGTATCGGGCTTGACCGCTTCCTCGGGCGCCTTGGGCCACGTGAGGTCATCGGGTCGAGGTTCGGGTGCGGGCGCGCAATTGGCGTCGGGCTGGGTCGTGCTCGTGGCAGAGGGTTCAGGTGAGGTCGATGCCTCGGGGCTGGGCGAGGTGTCCGCGGATGCGGATGCGTCGGGAGCAGCGGACTCTGTCGGGATGGCGGTCTCCGCGGGCGCGGCGACGTCGGATGAATCCGACGAGCGGTTGAGGAGGGCCCAGGCGAGTACGCCGCCGACGACGACGACGACAGCGACGACGGCGATGATGCGATTGCGGGTCGCCCGGTGCTGCGCGGCATCGGCTCTACGAGTGGCCTGCCGTTCGGCCTTAGCCCGAGCCACCTCGCGCCTGCGCTTGCTCGACGTCACCGTCGCCCTCCCTTTCGCGGTCATCCAGGTCGACGCGTGAGTCTATGGCCTGGCTCCGGGGCGGGTAGGCTCGTGGGGCGCCCAGCCACCCCGGAGGTCCTTCATGCCCGCCCGCAGGCCATCGTGTTCGTAACGGGCTTCCCCGCGGGCGCCTGGGGCACGAATTGTTACGCGGTCGCAACCGCGGAGGGGGAGGACTGCCTCATCGTCGATCCAGGGCAGGCCAGCATGGGCCCACTCACGGACCTTCTCGAGCGCCATCGCCTCCGGCCCGTCGCCGTGCTCCTGACGCATGGCCACCTGGACCACGTGTGGTCCGTGGCCCCGCTCACCGCGGGACGTGACATCCCGGCGTACATCCACACCGATGACCGCTATCGCCTCGCGGACATCATCGGCACGACGTTCAGCATGTCGCGCGAGCAGATGCTCTCCATGACGCAGGGCGCGCTGGAGCTCACGGAGCCGGAGGACGTGCGGGTCCTTGCCGACGGTGATGCTCTCGAGATCGCCGGTGTGACGCTCACCGTCGCTCACGCACCAGGTCACACGGAGGGATCCGTCGCGTTCATTGCCGACCGCGATACCGAGCGACCCCCGGTGATGTTGAGCGGCGATCTGCTCTTCGCGGGATCGATCGGTCGCACGGACCTCCCCGGCGGCGATCCACGCGCGATGACCGGGAGTCTTCGCCGAGTGGTCCTGCCCCTCGCGGACGACACCGTGGTGCTGCCGGGTCACGGTGAGGCCACCACGATCGGCAGGGAACGCGCGAGCAATCCCTTCCTGGCGGACCTGGGCTCGGCACCGGCCCCGAGGGGGCTCTAGTGGCGCGCTCGACCGGGCTGTCCGGCTTTCCCGAGTGGCTGCCCGAGGGGCGACTGGTGGAACTCGAGGTTCTCGACACGGTGCGCCGGGTCTTCGAACTCCACGGCTTCACCCCACTGGAGACACGCAGTGTCGAGCCAGTCGATGTGCTCCTGCGCAAGGGCGAGATCGACAAGGAGGTCTACGCCGTCCGCCGCCTCCACGCGGATGCAGCTGATGACGACACCCTCGCCCTGCACTTCGACCTGACCGTGCCCTTCGCACGATTCGTCGTCGAGAACGCCGCACGCCTCGACTTCCCTCTGCGTCGCTACCAGGTGCAGAAGGTGTGGCGCGGTGAGCGCCCACAGGAGGGGCGGTTCCGGGAGTTCACGCAGGCGGACATCGACATCGTCGACGTCGACGTTCTGGCTTCGCACCACGACGCCGAAATGGCACTGGTGATGGCGGAGGTCTTCGCCTCGATGCCCTTCCTCCCGCGCGCGACCATCCACGTCAACAACCGCAAGGTGCTGGAAGGCTTCTACCGCGGGCTGGGCATCGAGGACGTACCCGCGGTTCTGCGGGCGATCGACAAGCTCGACAAGATCGGTGCTGCCAAGGTGCGCACCCTCCTGCTGGAGGCGGGTCTGGCCGAGACCGCCGCCGACCAGGTCCTGGCCCTGGCCGCGATCCGTGGTGCGGATGGCACCGTCGCCGACAAGGTGCGGGCACTCGGCGTCACGGATCCGCTGCTCGACGAGGGCCTGGCTGAGTTGGTGGCCGTCGTAGAGGCGGCTCAGCGGGTGCACCCCGGAGCCGTCGAGGCCGATCTCCACATCGCGCGAGGGCTGGATTACTACACCGGCACGGTCTACGAGACGACCCTCGAGGGTTTCGAGTCTTTCGGGTCCATCTGCTCCGGCGGTCGGTACGACGCGCTCGCCACCGATGGTCGCACGACCTATCCGGGCGTCGGAATCTCGCTCGGGGTCACGCGCCTGGTCTCCCTCGTGCTGGGCCGCGACTTGGCTCGAGCAACCCGCAAGGTGCCGTCCGCAGTGCTCGTGGCGGTCGTGGACGACGACTCCCGCTCCGCAAGCGATGCCGTTGCCCATGCGCTGCGTGCCCGCGGGATCCCGTGTGAGGTCGCTCCGCGCGCGGAGAAGTTCGGCAAGCAGATCAAGCACGCGGATCGACGTGGAATCCCCTACGTCTGGTTTCCCTCAGCAGAGGGGGACACCGTGAAGGACATTCGCACCGGCGATCAGGTGGGCGCTGAGGCAGCGACGTGGACGCCCCCCGATACTGACGTCCTGCCACGGGTTGTGGCAGCGACCGACATCGACGAAGGAGCATCGTGATCCGCACGCACCGGGCCGGCACGCTCACGAGCGCGGACGAGGGCGCCGAGATCACGCTTGCCGGATGGGTGGACCGGCGTCGCGACCACGGCGGTGTCGCCTTCCTCGACCTGCGCGACGCCAGCGGGATCGTCCAGGTCGTCGTCAACGACCCGGACGTCGCACATGGCCTGCGAGACGAGTACTGCCTGCGGATCGTGGGCACCGTGCGCCAGCGCCCTGCGGGCAACGAGAACCCGGATATCCCCACCGGCAGCCTCGAGGTCGAGGCGACCGAGGTGGAGGTGCTCAGCCCGGCGGCTCCTCTGCCCTTCCCTGTCGATGATCGCGCCACCATCGGCGAGGAGGCGCGCCTGCGCTACCGCTACCTCGATCTGCGGCGACCGTCGGTGGGCGGCAACCTGCGCATGCGCTCCAAGCTCAACCAGATCTGCCGCGACACCCTGCTCGCGCGCGACTTCGTCGAAATCGAGACACCGACGCTTACCGCGTCGACGCCCGAGGGTGCCCGCGACTTCCTCGTGCCCGCGCGACTGCAGCCGGGCAACTGGTATGCACTGCCGCAGTCGCCCCAGCTCTTCAAGCAGCTGCT
>CAJBMR010000353.1 GCA_903954205.1 uncultured bacterium
ACGATCCTCATCGCCTCCGGTGCGGCGTACGCACTCAAGCTCATCGGCTACGTCGTCCCGCAGCGGTGGCTCGATACGCCGACGTCACGCCGCGTCACCGCACTCATCCCCGTGGCGCTGCTGTCAGCGCTCATCGGCATCTGGACTCTCGTCGACGGCTCCACCATCACCATCGACGCCCGGGTGCCCGGCGTGCTCGCTGCGCTCGTCGCGCTGCTGCTGCGCGCACCGTTCCTGGTCGTGATCGTGACCGCCGCGGCGGTGACGGCGATCGTGCGGGCCCTGGGCTGGCTCCCGTGAGGCGACCGATCTTCTGGTTCCTCTGGCCAGCAGCCACTCCGGGCCCGCTGGATGAAGCTGCAGCGCAGACGAAGTGGGTGCGGGTGTGCGAGAGAGGACCGTGGCGCTGGGGCTTCCTCATCGTCACCACCGCAGCAGTGGTGACGCTGTCGTCCGCGGCCCTCGCCGTAGTCGTGGCTCAGCCCGGCTGGCTCGCGCTGGCGCTCAGCGTGGTCGTCGTCATCCCGCTCATCGCACTCCTGGCCCGGGCGTGGGTCGCGGGGACCTACGTGAGCGATCGCGGCATCAAGGTGTCGCGGATCCTCTCCACGGAGGCGATCCCGTGGACGACAGTCAGTGCGGTCGTCTCGACTGCGGGAAGCCGCTGGCTCGGCACTCCCCTGCCCATCCCCGGCACCACCGTGACGATCAGCGATGCCACCGGCCGGGTGATCAGCACGCACGTCGAAACGGCCTCACCTGACCTGTGGCTGCGACCTCAAGCCTTCGATGCGACACGTGATCGCCTCGACACCTGGCTCCGCGAGACGCGCTAGGCGTCAGCTCTGCATCGTCCGCCAGAGGCGCTGGGCCTCACGCATCGCGGCACGCGCGCGCCGACGGTCGCGCGCAGCATCCTGGGCGAGGCCGAAGCGATACCACGACGCCCAGTCCTCAGGTCGCTCGTCCACGCGCTCACGCTCTGCCACCAGGAAGCGCTGAGCGTCCTCGGGGACGATGCGTCCCGACGGCATCCGTGCGAAGTCGTCGACGGGAAGGTCTCCCTGGGCCGCGAGTTGCGCGCCCATCGCCTGCATGGCGTAGCCAAAGGCGATCTCGCGCCACACCACCCAGGCGCCGACGATGGGGAGCGCGAAAACGGCCACGCCGAGGAGCACCCCCGTCACCTCGCCCGACGTCACCAGAGCCCAGCCTCTGACACCGGCGAGCACGAGATACGCCGCCACGGCAGCGGCGAGCAGCCATGCCCAGCGACGCGGAGTCATCGACCGAGGGAGGTCATCGATCGAGGAGTGCCTCGAGGCCGACCGTGAGCCCCGGACGCGTCGGGACTGCGCGCACAGCAAGGAGTACGCCGGGCATGAAGGACGCCCGATCGAGGGAGTCGTGACGCAGGGTGAGCACCTCGCCGGGGTTGCCGAGGAGCACTTCTTCGTGGGCGACATGCCCGCGCACGCGTACGGCGTGCACGCGCACTCCGGAGACATCGGCACCGCGCGCACCCTCGAGTCCTCGGTCAGTGGCGTCAGGTGAAGCCGCGATACCCGCATGATGCCGGGCCTGCGCGATGGCCTCGGCGGTGTGGGTCGCCGTACCCGAAGGTGCATCCAGCTTGTCGGGGTGGTGCATCTCGATGACTTCGACGGACTCGAAGTAGGGGGCGGCCTCGCGGGCGAAGCGCATGAGCAGCACGGCACCCAGGGCGAAGTTGGGAGCGATCACGACACCCACCCCGGGATGCGCGGCAAGCAGGCCTCGCACCTCCTCGAGGTCCGTGTCGCCGACGCCTGTGGTGCCGACGACGACATGGATACCCTGCGAGATGCAGTGTCGCAGCGTCGCCATGACGGCATCCGGGGTCGTGAAGTCCACGGCTACCTCGGCTCCGGAGCCCTCGAGTCGGGTGAGATCG
>CAJBMR010000354.1 GCA_903954205.1 uncultured bacterium
AGGATGATGTCGCCGCGGGTGCGGATCTCCTTGAGGACCTTCTTGAGGCGCTCCTCGAAGTCACCGCGGTAGCGGCTGCCGGCGACGAGCGCGCCGAGGTCAAGGGTGTAGAGCTGCTTGTCCTTGAGGGTCTCGGGGACCTCGCCGCGAATGATGTTCTGGGCCAGGCCCTCGACGATCGCGGTCTTGCCCACACCGGGCTCCCCGATGAGGACGGGGTTGTTCTTGGTGCGGCGCGACAGCACCTGCATGACGCGCTCGATCTCCTTCTCGCGCCCGATCACCGGGTCGAGCTTGGACTCACGCGCAGCCTGGGTGAGATTGCGGCCGAACTGATCGAGGACGAGAGAGGTCGACGGCGTGCCCTCGGCGGGACCGCCGGCAGTGGCAGGCTCCTTGCCCTGGTAGCCGGAGAGAAGCTGAATGACCTGCTGGCGCACGCGGTTGAGGTCGGCGCCGAGCTTGACGAGCACCTGCGCGGCGACACCCTCGCCCTCGCGAATGAGGCCGAGGAGGATGTGCTCGGTGCCGATGTAGTTGTGTCCGAGCTGCAGCGCCTCGCGCAGCGAGAGCTCGAGGACCTTCTTGGCGCGCGGGGTGAAGGGGATGTGACCGCTCGGTGCCTGCTGGCCCTGGCCGATGATCTCCTCGACCTGCGAGCGCACGGCCTCGAGCGAGATGCCCAGGCTCTCGAGGGCCTTGGCAGCGACACCCTCGCCCTCGTGGATGAGCCCGAGGAGGATGTGCTCGGTGCCGATGTAGTTGTGGTTGAGCATCCGGGCTTCTTCCTGCGCCAGGACGACGACCCGGCGAGCCCGGTCCGTGAACCTCTCGAACATGCTCTCCCACCCTCTCTTCTGCGGCCCGAGGGCCTGTCCGGGTACGACGCAGAGGCCGCCCGGCTGGTTCGATGCTAGCGCCGCCCGGCTGAGGTCACCTGTCCGCGCCCTGAGCCCTGGCTATGGGGTCAACGCCGGGAGGGCCCCAGCCCTTCCCGAGGCGATTCCGCCCCGAGCGAACCGCCTCAACGTAGCGGCTCAGGCCCTCAGCGCCGCCCGAAGGCCCGCGACGACCCAGTCGGCGTACTGCCGCTGGCCCGCCGAGGAGGACATCCGGGCCGCGTCGGCGGAGTTCCGCATATTGCCCGACTCGAGCAGGATCACCGGCACATCGGAGAAGTTGAGGGTGGAGATCTCAGGCGTGATGAGCATCTGACCGGAGATGTACGTCGACCGCGGCGCGCCAGCGCCGGCCATGCCTGAGACGAAGCGCTTGCCCAGGCGGATCGACTTTGCCGAGATGTCGTCGGTCCAGCCCTTGATGACCGACGGCACCATGACGTAGAAGCCGTAGCCGGAGGAACTCGCTCCGTCGCCGTGGATCGAGAGCATGAGATCGGCGCCCACCTTGCTGCCGAAGCGACCACGCTCATCGACGCAGGGTCCCCACTTGCGCATGGAGTTGGAGTGCCGGGTCATCCGCACATCCGCACCCAGCGCCTCGAGCCTGTCCTTGACCAGGCGCGCGACATTCCAGTTGAAGGTGGACTCCGGGTAGCCCGCATTCGTCGCGGTGCCACTCGTATTGCAGCCCTTGGTCATGTGCCCGTTGAAGTGGGTGCGGGCGAGCTCATCGAAGAACTCCGGATTGGAATTGCCGAGCTGGTGGCCCGGATCGAGGGCGATGACCACTCCGGCCAGGGGCTGCGCCGGAGCACTGCTCGCGGGTACGGCGCCCCCCAGCGACAGTGCACCCAGGGATAGGGCGGCAGTTGCGAGGGCGACGGCGTACTTCACCGAAGGAGCATAAGCATGCGGTGGTTGCCGAGGGTATTCGGCTTCACGCGCTCGAGGCCGAGGAATTCCGCCACGCCCTCGTCGTAGCTCTGGAGGAGCTGCTCGAAGACCGCGTGGTCGACGGGACTCCCCTCGATCTCGTCGAATCCCCTGCTGCGGAAGAAGTCGACCTCGAAGGTGAGGCAGAAGAGCCGCGCGAGACCGAGGTCCTTGGCCCGCTTGATGAGCCCGTCGAGGATGCGCCCGCCAATGCCGTGCCTCGCATGCTCGGGATCGACGGCGAGGGTGCGGATCTCCGCGAGGTCCTCCCACATGACGTGGAGTGCGCCACAGCCGATGACCGCGCCGTCGACCTCGGCAATGAGGAACTCCTGCACGTCTTCGTAGAGCGTGACCGGCGCCTTGGCCAGGAGACGCCCATCGTCGGTGTAGAGGCTCACCAGCCTGCGTACGGCGGCAACATCCGCGGTGCGCGCGGGACGGATCACGACCTCACTCGTCATGGGGTGCTGACCGCTCGGGCTTCACGAGCGGGAAGAGGATCGTGTCACGGATGCCGAGGCCGGTGAGTGACATGAGAAGTCGGTCGATACCGACCCCTACGCCGCCTGCGGGGGGCATGCCGATCTCGAGCGCACGCAGGAAGTCATCGTCGACCGGCATGGCCTCGTCATCGCCGCGGTCCGCGAGTGCGGCCTGGGCCAGGAGTCGCTCGCGCTGGATGACAGGGTCGGCGAGCTCGGAGTAGCCCGTGCCCTGCTCGTAGCCGTCGATGTAGAGATCCCACTTCTCCACAACGCCGGGTCGATCAGGGTGCGCCCGCGTGAGAGGTGACGTGTCCTCGGGATAGTCCATGACGAAAGTGGGCCGATCCAGCGCGGGAATGACGTAGTGGTCGAGGAGTTCCTCGACGTACTTGCCGGCCACCCAGTGCGACTGCGGCTCGATTCCGATCGCGCGACACAGGCCCGCGAGCTCATCGACCGGCGTCGTCGGCGTGATCTCGCACCCCACGGCCTCAGACACCGAGCCGTAGAAGTC
>CAJBMR010000355.1 GCA_903954205.1 uncultured bacterium
ATCACCGAGCCTCTCGCCGAGCCCTTCGACACCGCCTTCACGATCGATTACGCCACCAGCCTCTACTGGCACCGCGAGGGTCCCGGCATCCTCACCGGCTTCTCGCGCAAGGACGCCGATGCAGGCTTTGACATCGGTCGCGACGCCGACTTCCCCGAGCGCCTTGCTGAGCTAGCGGAGCATCGCGCCCCTGGGTTGCTCGACCTGGGCGTGCGCAGCGGCTGGGCGGGTCTTTACGAGGTGACGCCCGACCACAACGCGCTCCTGGGGGAGTCGCGAAAGGTCGCACGCTTCCTCTACGCCACCGGCTTCTCCGGGCACGGCTTCCTGCAGGGACCCGCAGTCGGCGAGATTCTGCGTGACCTCTATCTCGGCTGCGAACCCTTTATCGACGTAAGCCCGCTCGACGTGGAGCGCTTCGCCAGCGGGCAGTTGCGTCCCGAGCGCAACATCGTCTAGTCGGCGCCGCGCGCTGACCTCCAGCCGGCACTGGTGCGGCTCGCGACAGGCTGAGACCGCTAGCCGAAGAGTCGGCCGTAGAGCAGCACCCACGGATAGAAGAGGTGCTGCCCTCCGTCCCAGATGACGGCGAACACGGTCAATGCCGTCCCGGCGACGACCGCTACGACCGGCCACCACGACCAGCGGCTGCTGCTTATCGTGCGCGTACGCCGTGCGCGCCATATCGGGTAGGCAAGCGCGCCCACCCCCGCACTCGCCACCTGCGCGCCGATAGCGCCAATGACGATCGGATTCGTGGCGTAGTAGGCGGCCTCCAGTGGCGGGAAGAATGCCGCGGCGCGCCAGCCGCTCACGATCGCGAATGCCACGGGAGTCGCGAGGATCCCGATCGTCGCCTGAGCGCGTGTCGCCCCCCGGGCGCGCATGGCCGGCCACACGATCAGCCCGGAGAAGAAGAGCGGCCCCATACGCAGCAGCACGAGGGCGTCCATCGTCACGGGGTACGCCGGCCCCCACGGCCTGCCCACCAGGCCCGCGAGCACGAGATCGATCACGAGGAAGGCGACGACGGAGATCGCAGCCGGGACGCCGAGATGCAGTGCGCGCCCGAGTGCGCGGGTGTCACCCGGAGCGGGCGCCGGCTCTGCGGCCGCGCTCACGTGTACTCCCGGCGCAGGTCGGCCAGGCGCTGGCTTAGCTCCTGGCGCGTGGTGGTGTACGCCGGGTCCTCGGCAAGGTTCACGCGCTGTTCGGGGTCAGCGAGCGTGTCGTAGAGCTCGGGCGATAGGCCGCGGTCGTACTCGACGTACAGCCACCTGTCCGTGCGCACCGCTTGCGAGGGCGGTACCTGGTACGGGAAATCCGCGAAGTACTCGTAGAAGACGTCATCGCGCCACTCGACCGGCTCGCCCCGCAGGAGTGGAGCGATGCTGCGTCCCTGCATGGCTGCGGGGATGGGCACCCCGGCGATATCGAGGAGCGTGGGTGCGATGTCGGCGTTGAGCACGGGTTCGTCGATGATCGTGCCGGGAGATGACACACCATCGGGCCAGCGCACGATGAAGGGCACCTTGATGTTGTCGTCGTAGGCCCAGCGCTTGCCGGTGAGCACATGCTCGCCCCAGGAATAGCCGTTGTCACTGGTGTAGACAACCACCGTGTTGTCCGCGACCGGCTCGACGGCGTTGAGTAGTCGCCCGATCTCGCGATCCATCCCGAGCAACGTCTCGCAGTAGCGCCGGTAGCTCGTCTGCAGCCGCCCGGCCGTGCCTTCCCACACATTGCGATCGAGCAGGGTCTGATAGGTGAAGGCCTCGTCGGGCAGGTCAATCTCGACGCCGTCGTAGGTGCCGAGCAGATCGTCGGGTGGCTCGAACTCGTGATGCACGGCCTTGTGCGCGACGACGAGGCAGAAGGGCCGATCATCATCCGACTCTGTGAGCCACTGCACCGCGAGGTCGGTGAGATCCGTGGTCACGTAGGTACCCGGTCGCGGTGTCTCGACACCATCGATGACGAGGGGGCAATCGCGGTAGACGCCCTGGCCCTCCTCGATCGTGAAGGTGATGAAGCGCTCGACCCCTGTCAGGTCGGGCAGGTCGCCCGGCATATGCCACTTGCCGATGTAGGCGCATCGGTAGCCCGATGCCGCAAGTGAGTCGAAGAAGCTCGGCGTGCCCGGGATCCAAGCGGAGAGATTGTTCCGTACGCCGTGCCGCGATGCGTACTGACCGGTGAGCAGTGTTGCGCGTGACGGACTGCACAGTGCGGTCGTGACATAGGCATGATCGAAGAGCACGCCTTCGCTCGCCAGTGCGTCGAGCGCAGGGGTCTGCAGGAAGGGGACTTCACCGGTAAGCCCGAGATGGTCCGCGCGATGGTCGTCGCTAAAGATGACGAGCAGGTTGGGCGATCCCGGTGGGGCGGTGGCGCCTGTGACGGGGATCGGGCGTCCGCCGGCGGCGGGAGTGGTGGAGCAGGCGGCCAGGCCCAGTGCGGCAGGCACCCCGAGGCTCGCGGCCAGCAGGCCGCGCCGCGTGACATCCACGCGGTCAGGTTAGCCGAGCGACTAGAGACGTATCAGCGCGTGAGTGCGCCCTCGCGGTGGGCGCGCTGCGATGCGAGCTCAGCGACGATGACACCGGCCAGGACGATGAGGCCGCCGAGGCCCTGGACGGGCGAAATGACCTCGCCGAGCAGGACGAAGGCGATGAGTGCGGCCCAGATCGGCTCCGTTGTGCCGAGGATGCCGCCCCGCTGTGCGCCGATGCGCTGCAGCGACATGAGCACGAGCACGAACGGCACGACGGAGATCACGATCATGATCAGGACGAGCGACCACACCGGGATGCCCGTGACGGCCCCGTCAAACATCGACGTGGTTGTGGCCAGCAGGTCCCAGGGGAAGTTCCACCACGGGGCGAGGATGCTCCAGAACACCGTGGCGATCGCGAAGCCCCAGAAGGCCAGGCTCATCACGTCACGACGCCGAGCGCCTTCCTCGCCGAGGAGGAGGTAGGCCGCGAGTGCGGCCGCGGTGAGCAGGCCGTAGAAGACGCCGAGCGGGCTGAGGGTCATTCCCGACCACACCTGCGACACCAGAAGCAGACCGCCGACGACGAGCGCCAGAGCCACCCAGATGCCACGTCCGACCGGCTCGCGCTTGACAAAGCGCAACCACAGGGCGACCAGGACGGGAGCAAGGAAGGCAAGGAGCGCCGCAATGGCCACGGGGAGCAGGGTCACGCTGAGGAAGAAGAGGAAGGGCGTGAGGGCGTAGGCGAGGACGCCGAAGAGAAGCAGGAAGGGCACCTCGGCACGGCGCACGCGCAGGGAGGCGGGCTTGGTGAGCGCGAGGAAGGCGAGGAGGAGCACCGCGCAGCCGACGGTCCGGATTTCCGTGACCTGTGCCGCGCTGAGGCCCGCCTCGATCTGGGCCTTCGCGACGCTTCCGTTGAGCGCAAAGAGGAAGGCCGCGACGAGATACATAACCGCCCCGATGGCCTGCGTGCGCGTCGAGGAAGGCGCCACGGTGATGGGGCTGAAGGGCTCAATCGGATCCGGGGCGCTCATCGTGAGCGCTCTGCGAGGTAGACGCCGATGAGCACGATGGCACCGCCCGCGATCTGCACGGGAGTGAGCACCTCGGCCAGGACGATCCACGCGATGATCGAAGCAATGAGAGGCTCCGTCATGCCGATGGTCGAGGCCTGCGCCGCGGTGACGTAGGCGAGCGACTTCATCGCGAGCACAAAGGGCACGACCGTGCCCATCACCACCATCCAGAGCGTGAGTGCCCACAGCGGCACCTCCGGTCCGCGGCCTGCGAGGGGCTCGCTTATGCCGGCGTAGGCCCCCCACGCGGAGAGTGACCACGGGGGGACCAGGACCCAGAAGAGGGCTGCGCCTCCCATGCCCCACATCGTGAGCGACAGGGCGTCGCGGGCGTTGTCGCCGCGTCGCTGGTGCTCGCCGAGGATGTAGAAGAGAGCGAGGGCGAAGGCCGCGCCGAAGGCCGCCGCCACGCCGAGGCCATCCAGGGTGAAGCCCTGCCAGACCTGCGCGATGAGGGTCAGTCCGATGACCGCGAGGAGCAGCCCGACCCACACGGTGCCCTTCACGGGCTGACGGCGGCCGAAGCGCACCCACAGCACCACCCAAATGGGGGCGGTGAACTCGATGATGAGGGCGATCCCGATCGGCATGCGCTCGATCGCGACGAAGTAGAGGAACTGCGTCATGGAGACGCCGATGACGCCGTAGGCAAGCAGGAGCTTCCACTCGTCGCGGCGAATCCGCAGCGCGCGCGGCCGCGTAAGGGCGACGATGATGAAGAGGATGGCGAAGGCGCCCATGGCACGGGTCTCGGAGAGAGTCGTAGCCGAGATGCCGCTGAGCAGGATCGACTTGACGACGGAGCCGTTGAGGGCAAAGAGCACGGTGGCGCTCAGCAGCAGGGCGTAGCCCACGGCGGTGCGCTGCCCGTCGTGTGTGGCCGGGGGTGCGGTCACGCGTCCATCGCCTCCGCGGCGGTGCGGTAGACGGCCACGGTGCGCTGCGCGATGGCATCCCAACTGAAGTCCGCGATGGCGCGCGCCCTCCCGGCCCGGCCCATGGCCTTGGCACGAGCCGGATCGGCTACCAGTGCGTTGATCGCGTCGGCCAAGCCGGTCTCTAGTGCGGCGGGATCCGCCGGGTCGTAGGCCACAAGAAGGCCTGTGACGCCGTCGACGACGACCTCGGGGATCCCGCCGACCGCGCTAGCGACGACCGGAGCCTCGCAGGCCATGGCCTCGAGGTTGACGATGCCGAGGGGCTCATAGACCGACGGGCAAGCGAAGACCCGGGCGTGCGTGAGCAGCTGTCGCACGTCGTCCAGCGAGGCCTGCTCCTCGATCCAGATGACCGAATCAGCCCCGCGCTCGGCGCGCAGCACCTCGACCGCTTGCGCGATTTCCTCGCCCATCTCCGGTGTGTCAGGTGAACTCGCGCACAGGACGAGCACGGTGCCCTCGGTGAAGTCGCGTGCCGCTGCGAGCAGGTGTGCGAGCCCCTTCTGCCGCGTGATGCGCCCGACGAAGAGGACGTAGGGCCGATCGAGGGGTACGCCGTGACGCTCGAGCGCCTCGACGGACGCGTCCGGCCTGTAGGCATCGGTGTCGATGCCGTTGTGCACCACGTGCACTCGGGAGGGATCCACCTGCGGATACGCCGCCAGGATGTCGCGGCGCATGCCCTCGCTCACGGCGATGATCGCCTGCGCGTGGGAGTACGCCGTCGCCTCCACCCATGAACTCACGCGGTAGCCGCCGCCCAACTGCTCGATCTTCCAGGGGCGCAGCGGCTCCAGCGAGTGTGCGGTGATGACATGCGGGACGCCGTGGAGCAGGCCTCCGACGTGACCGGCGAGATTGGCATACCAGGTGTGGGAGTGCAGGAGGTCGACTCCCGCCGTATCGCGCACCATCTCGAGATCGACCCCGAGGGTCTGCAGCGCGGGATTGGCGCCCGTGAGATCCGCGGGCACGGCATGAGCCTCGGCGTCCGGTCGAGGCGCACCGAAGCAGTGCACGTCGACGTCGACGAGTGGCCGCAGATGGGCGGCGAGTTCGCGCACGTGGACGCCCGCGCCCCCGTAGATATCGGGAGGCCATTCACGGGTGAGGAGGCCGACCTTCACGGGTGCAGCGTAGGGCCTGCGCCGAGCGACCCCGAGGTCTAGGCTGACGGACGTGGAAGCTGGCCCGCACGTCCTGGGAATCGTGCTCGCCGGAGGCGCGGGCAAGCGCCTCATGCCGCTCACGGCCGATCGAGCCAAGCCCGCTGTCCCCTTCGGCGGCAGCTACCGGCTCATCGACTTCGCCCTGTCGAATCTGATCAACTCCGGCCTGCGTCGCGTGGCCGTCCTCACGCAGTACAAGTCGCACTCCCTCGATCGGCACATCACCACCACGTGGCGCCTCTCGCCGCTCCTCGGCGACTACGTCACAGCGGTCCCGGCCCAGCAGCGGCTCGGACCCCGGTGGTTCACGGGCAGCGCGGACGCGATCTTCCAGAGCCTCAATCTCATCAACGATGAGCGTCCGGACTACGTCGCCGTCTTCGGGGCCGACCACGTCTACCGCATGGACCCGATGCAGATGGTCCAGGCGCATATCGACTCAGGAGCCGCGGTGACCGTCGCCGGCATCCGCCAGCCACGCTCCCTCGCGCACCAGTTCGGCGTCATCGACACAGCTGAGGATGGCGTGCGCATCCGCCGGTTCCTCGAGAAGCCCGCCGACCCGCCCGGCATCCCCGGTGCCGAGGACGAGTCGTACGTCTCGATGGGCAATTACATCTTCACGACGGATGCGCTGATCGAGGTGCTTCGCGCGGATGCCGCCGAGGAGGGCTCCGTGCACGACATGGGCGGCAACATCATCCCGATGCTCGTCGATCAGGGCCGAGCCTGCGTCTACGACTTCGCGCTCAACGAGGTGCCGGGGGCGACCGATCGCGACCGCGGCTACTGGCGCGATGTGGGGACCCTGGACGCCTACCACG
>CAJBMR010000356.1 GCA_903954205.1 uncultured bacterium
CACATCGGCCGCGAGGTCCGCGGTGCGCCGGAAGTTGAGCCGGTTGCCCTCGTGCAGGAATCCACTGGGAGTGGGAGCGATCCTGGTCAGGGGCGCGCGCCTCAGTGCCGGCATGGCCCCATCATGCCGCCCTCCTAACCGCCGCCGATGAGGTTGCGGATGGGATCGATGGCGAAGTAGACGAGGAAGGCGCCCGACACGATCCACATGAGCCAGTTGACCTCGCGCGCCTTGCCTGTGACCACCTTGATGATGCAGTAGGTGACGAAGCCCGCCCCGATGCCATTGACAAGCGAGTAGGTGAAGGGCATGAGCACGATGGTGAGGAAGGCGGGAATCCCGATGGTGAGATCCGTGAAGTCGATGTGGCGAATCTGGCTCATCATCAAGAAGCCCACGACGACCAGCGCAGGAGCAGCCGCCTCGTAGGGGATCACGGTGACGATCGGCGAGATGAGCATGGCCACGAGGAAGAGTGCGCCGGTGACGAGTGAGGCGATGCCGGTGCGCGCGCCGTCCCCGATGCCCGCCGCGGACTCGATGTAGGACGTGTTGCTCGACGCGGATGCCGCGCCGCCTGCGGCGGCAGCGAGGGAGTCCACCACGAGAATGCCCTGGAAGTGGGGGATCTCACCGTTCTCGTCGAGCAGGTCCGCCTCAGTCGCAAGGCCGAATGCCGTGCCCATGGTGTCGAAGAAGTCACTCAGCAGCAGCGCGAAGATCGCGAGCAGCGCAGCGACGACGCCGATGGCCTGGAATGACCCGAAGAGGTTGAACTGGCCGAGCAACCCGAGATCCGGTGCGGAGATCCAGGTCGATGGAATTGCGGGGACATTCAGTCCCCACCCGGTGGCGTTGGCCACCGCGCCGTCGGGACCTGTCTTCGGACCGACCTTGAAGACCGTCTCGATGATGATGGCGATCACCGTGGTCGCGAGAATGCCGATGAGGATTGCGCCGCGCACCTTGCGCACCATGAGGATGATGGTGATGACGAGGCCGAGGACGAAGGTGAAGATCGGCCAGCCCCGCAGTTCCCCGAAGACACCGAAGGACAGGAGGGGTACACCGGGGCGGACGATTCCGGCGTCGACAAGGCCAATGAGCGTGATGAAGAGCCCAATACCCACGCCGATGGCGTACTTGAGCTGCTCCGGCACGGCCTTGAAGACCGCTGCTCGGAATCCGGTGAGCACCAGAAGCAAAATGAGGATGCCCTCGAGCACCACGATGCCCATGGCATCAGCCCAGGTCATCTGCGGTGCCAGCGTGAACGCGACGACGGGAATGAGCCCGAGGCCTGCCGCGATGGCGATGGGGAATCGGCCGATGATGCCCATGAGGATCGTCATGACCCCGGCGACGAGAGCCACTGACGCCGACACCATGGTGATCGCCTTGACGACATCACCGGTGCCTCCGACGTAGAGACCGTTGATGTCCTTGGCGGTGCCGATGATCAGGGGGGCGAGCACGACGATGTAGGCCATGGTGAAGAACGTGACGAAGCCGCCTCGAATCTCTCGGCCGAAATTGGAGCCGCGGGCGGTGAGCGAGAACCACCGGTCGATCGACGAGACCGGGCGCTGCGTGGGGGGAGCGGACAAGGAAACCTCCGAGGGTCAGGACAACGGAGGCCTGCCGGTCAGGGGAAGGCGCCGCGGGAGCGACGCTGCACGACGAGCCGGGAGGAGATTAGCGGCTGGAGGCATCCCGGGAGCGCGATTGCGGATGACGGACGAGACTTCTTGGGCCATTGTCTGCAGGGGCACGGGCCGCGAAGGGACCGGTCAAAACCCAGCGGTGTCCGAGGGGGGAATTGAACCCCCAAGCCCTTTCGGGCACTAGCACCTCAAGCTAGCGCGTCTGCCAATTCCGCCACCCGGACGTGGGGGGGAGATCACGTCGTGCGGGGACACGACCCAATCGCCGACGCCGAGGATAACAACATGCCGCGGGCGGCCTCCACCTGCCTCCGCAGGGCAGGATGGGGCCGTGGATACCCCAGTGGCCGAGCCCAGCCCGGAGGCGG
>CAJBMR010000357.1 GCA_903954205.1 uncultured bacterium
AGTTCGCGATCCTCGTCCTCGGGCGACACCACCTGGACGTCGAAGTCGAGTTCGCCACCGAGGAGCTTCAGTGTGTCGTCATCGACAGATTGGGTCGCGGTGACCATCTCCCCGAGCTTGAAGAGCACGGTCACGAGATCTGCCGGGCTCGCATCGATCTTCTCCGCGAAGTCGGTCAGGCTCGCACCACGGGGAAGTCGCACGACCTGGCCATTGCCGCGGGGCAGGCGCACACCGCCGATCGTCGGAGCCTGCATGTTGTCGAATTCCTGGCGCTTGGCGCGCTTGGACTTGCGACCGCGCGACGGGCGTCCGCCGGGCTTGCCGAAGGCACCCGCCGTACCGCCGCGGCCACCTGGGCCACCGCGTCCGCCGGGACGACCGGCGAAGCCACCGCCGGGAGCGCCACCGGGCGCGCCACCGGGACCGCCACCGAAGCCACCGCCGGGTGCGCCACCGGGGCGACCGGGGCCGCGACCACCGGGTGCGCCACCGGGACGACCGGGTGCACCGCCGGGACGACCGGGTGCACCACCGGGACGACCGGGTGCGCCACCGGGCGCGCCACCTGGGCTAGCACCGGGCCGGGGAACTCCCGGCACGCGCGGCATCATCCCCGGAGTGGGGCGCGGAATCCCAGGTACGGCGGGAGTGGCGCGACCCATGCCGGTGTTGCCCGTGAAGGGGTTGTTGCCCGGACGCGGGGCCGCGGGTCGCGGAGCCTCTCGCGCAGCGACATTGCCTGTGAAGGGGTTGTTGCCCGGGCGCGGACCCGCAGGTCGCGCCGGACGCGCGGCCTCGTCATCGTCGGCCGAGACCTCGGTCGGGGCCGCCGACGCGGCTGCGGGCGCAGGGGCGATGGGGGCAGGCTCCGGGGCGGCCGAGTGCGACAGGGGCGGCACCGCAGGTGCCTCGACAACCGCCTCGACGGCGACCGCCGCGGCCTCTTCAGGCGCCGGCGGAGCCTCCTTGGGTGCGGCCGCCTTCTTGGTGGCGCGCTTGGGCTTGGCATCAGCCGCCGGCGCAGCCGGCATGGCGTCCTTCAGCTTGCGGACGACGGGCGCTTCAACCGTGGATGATGCCGAGCGCACGAACTCGCCGAGCTCCGCCAGTTTGGCGAGCACGACTTTGCTCTCGACTCCGAGCTCCTTGGCGAGCTCATATACCCGGACCTTCGACACAACTCTCCTGTCTTTGGTCCGGGTGGCGCGCTACGGGCGCGCGTCCGGACCGTCAGTGCTGGACGACCCTGCTCATGGCTGGGTGCTCATCGGTGGCTCATCCTCGGATGCCCATCTTTCGCGACTACGGTGCTTCGGACGTGTGCATGCGCTCGACGAACTCCCTCAGCACCGTGAGATCCGGTGCGGCGGTGGCTCGCAGTGCGCGGGTGAAAGCCTTGCGGCGTTCGGCGACCTCCAGGCAGCCGGGGTGCAACCACGCTCCCCGGCCTGGTCGGGTGGCCTGCGGGTCGGGGCTTACAGCTCCGGCGTCGAGGACCACCCTGAGGAGGCCTTCCGGTGAGCCCCGCTCCCGGCAGCCGATGCACATGCGCACGCTCAGGGTGCGGGCTGCGCTCACATCGGTCCCGGGTCGGATCCACTCGGACGCCCGAGTGTAACGGTGTGGGGCCTGTGCCCGGGCACCGGTGCCGTCAGGTGTCCTCGGGGGCGGGAGCAGGGGGCCCCTGCTCGGTATCCGAGCGGATGTCGATCCGCCAGCCCGTGAGGCGGGCGGCCAGCCGGGCGTTCTGCCCCTCTCGGCCGATGGCCAGGGAGAGCTGGTAGTCGGGCACGGTCACCCGGGCCGCACGGGCATCTCGGTCGACAACCTCGACCTTGCTCACCCGAGCGGGCGACAGGGCATGGGCGATGAGCTCGGCCGGGTCCTCGCTGAAGTCGACGATGTCGATCTTCTCCCCGCCCAGCTCGCTCATCACCTGGCGCACCCGCTGACCCATGGGCCCGATGCAGGCCCCCTTGGCATTGAGCCCCGGGACCGTGGACTTGACGGCGATCTTGGTGCGATGCCCGGCCTCGCGTGCGAGGCCCGCGATCTCCACGCTGCCATCGGCGATCTCCGGCACTTCCAGCGCGAAGAGACCACGAACGAGCGCGGGATGGGATCGCGAGACGGTCACCTGCGGGCCACGCGGCCCCTTGCGCACTCCGGTCACCACGCACTTGATGCGCGTGCCATGCGGGTAGGACTCGCCCGGCACCTGCTCCGACGGCGGCAGGACGGCCTCGACCTTGCCGAGATCGACGCGCACGACCCGGGGGTCGCCGCCCTGCTGGATGACTCCGGAAACGAGGTCGCCCTCAGTGCCGGAGAACTCACCGAAGGTGCGGTCGCTCTCGGCGTCGCGCAGGCGCTGCAGGAGCACCTGACGGGCCGTGGCCGCTGCTACGCGACCGAAGTCGGTGGGGGTGTCGTCGTACTCACGCGGCTCGGGGACGACCTCACCGGCGACCTGCTCTCCCACCGGTGCGGCGTCGCGGGCCCACACCGTCACATGGCCTGTCTTGCGGTCGAGCTCCACACGCGCGTCCGCAGCCGCACCCTCGGTGCGCTGGTAGGCCATGAGCAGGGCCTGCTCGATCGAGTCGGCCACGAGATCCCAGGAGAGTTCCTTCTCGCGCACGAGCGCCTTGAGCGCATTGACGTCGATGTCCATCACGCCTCCTCGTCATCGGTCTCGCTCGGGGCCGACTCCGGCCTGCGGAATTCCACCTGCACGTCGCCGCGCACGAGGTCGGGCCACGGAGTACGCCGTTCCGCGGACTCGGGCTTGCCCTTGATGTCGGTGGCGAACACCACACCGTCGTCGTCGACGATCGTCACGCGCCCCTCCACCATCGAGCCATCCGACAAGTGGGCGCGGACGCGCCGGCCGATATTGCGGCGCCAGTGCCGGGGCAGCGTCAAGGGACGGTCGATGCCGGGCGAGGTGACCTCGAGCGTGTAGGGGTCGTCCCCCATCGCATCGGAGGAGTCGAGGGCTTCGGAGACGGCCTTGCTCGCCTCGGCGATGCCGTCGAGGTCGACGCCGCCATCGCGGTCCACGACAACGCTCACGCGTCGACGTCGTCCTGCCATCTGCACATCGAGGTCTTCGAGGTCGAGACCGAGGGAGGCGACGACAGGCTCGAGGAGGGCGCGGACTGCGGCATCGTCATCTGCACGCGAAGGACGTCCCATGGCACCTCCCTCGCTATTCACGTGTTCACGTGCGGCATCCGTCGTGTCGGCCGCGGCACGCCGCAACCGACAGCCCGAGGGTACCTCCTCCCGTGGCATGCTGACCGGCGTGCATGGCCATGAGACCTCCGAGGAGGCACTCCGGGGGCGGGTGACGCGGCGGGCCCTCATCGGTGGGTCGGCACTCATCGGGGCATCCCTCGTGGCGGCCGCATGCTCGCCGGCCCCATCCCCCGAGCCCACGGACACCCCCGCGCCTGAGCCCGACATCGACGCCCAGGTGCGCTCCGACGTCGCCACCCAGGAGGCGGCGATCATCGCCCTCTACGACGCGGTCATCGCCGCGCATCCCGAGCTTGCGACGGATCTCGCGGTACTGCGCGACGAGCACGCCGAGCACGCCGAGGCCCTGGGGTCCACCGCCCCCGCCTCCAACGCACCCGCGGTCGGCTCACGCGCCGAGGCGCTGGCCGCCGTCACCGAGGCTGAGAAGCAGGCCATCGCGCAGCGCACCGCCGCATGCGAGGCCGCGTCCGGCGCCGACCTGGCGCGCCTGACCGCACTGATCGCCGCGTCGGAGGCAGGCCATGTCGAGTACCTGCGAGGCATCGCATGAAGCCCGCAACTGACAGCGCGCTGCTCGCCGCGATCCTTGGCGAGGAGGCGGCGCTCTACGCCTACGGCGTCGCGGCTCCCCATCTCGATGCCACGGATCGCGATCTTGCACTGGGTGGCCTCGCCGCCCATCGCGCGCGCGTGCTCGTGCTGCGCGGCCGGGCCAACGACGCCGAGGAGTCCGGAGCTCCCGGGGGCTTCATCACGGGGCCGGTCGATTCCGCCGAGTCCGCGCGCGCCCTCCTCGCAGACGTGGAGGCACGCCTTGCAGCCACGTACGCCGACCTCGCAGCAGAGGTCACCCGCGGCGATCGGCGTAATGCCGTGCTCTCGGCCTGCGAGTGCTCCGTGCGCTTCGTCGCCTGGGGCGGGCCCACCGCGGCATTCCCGGGGCGCTAGCGCCCTCCTGGGCCTAGAACGACACGACCGTCTGCCAGGCCAGCACGGCGATCAACACGCCGGTCACGGCGAGGAGCACGATCCGCACGAAGCCACTCCCCCGGGCGATCGCCGTACGCGCACCAATGATTGCCCCGGCCACGTTGCAGGCGGCCATGAGCAGACCGAGACCCCACAGCACCGAGCCGCTGAGGCCGAAGACGATGAGCGACGCGGCGTTGGTGCCGACGTTGACGATCTTGGCGGTCGCCGACGCCTGCAGGAAGGTGTAGCCGACCGCGGCGACGAGCAGCACGATGAGGAAGGAGCCGGTGCCCGGACCTACGGCACCGTCGTAGAAGCCGATGGCCACGCCCCCGACGATCGCGGTGACCAGATGCCGACGCCGGGAGACCTCGCGCGAGGTCAGTCCGAAGTCGCGGCGGAAGGCGATGAAGAGCCAGACCAGGATGAGCGCGATCAGGATGATCGGACGATAGATCGCAGCGGGCAGGTGGATGGCCATGAGCGATCCCGCAGCGGCGCCCGCAAACGCAGCTCCCGCCATCGGTAGAGCGGTCCGCAGTCGCGGCATCTCGATGCGGCCGTAGGTGATGGCCGCTGCGGAGGTGCCGAAGATCGACGAGAGCTTGTTGGTCCCCAAAGCGAGGGCAGGCTTGTCCGCGGGCAGGGCGATGAGGAGGGCGGGGAGCTGGAGGAGTCCGCCCCCGCCGCTGACAGCGTCGACCCATCCCGCCGCCGCGGCG
>CAJBMR010000358.1 GCA_903954205.1 uncultured bacterium
CGCCGAGCGCGCGGTGAGATCCCACATCTGCGCGGGAACGGCCGACCACGGCTGCGCGACGTACTCGATCTCGGGTCGCACGCCCAGGAAGCCCGTCGTCTCAGTCGTGCCGGTGGGCTCGCCCGCTTCGTCGTAGACCGGGCGGGTGACGTCGACGGTGCTCACGGGGATATCGATGGTCGTGCCGTCGGCACGCTCCACGGTGAGCACTCCCTCGGACGCGCCCTGCTCGCGGATCTGCTGGGTGAGTGCATCCCAGGAGGCAGGCGCACTGCCGTTGTACGCCGTGATGACGTCCCCGGGCTGCAGCCCGGCCACGGCCGCCGGGGACTCACCCGTGGCGCAGGCTCCCGAAGCATCGGGCTGACCCGTGGGCGCTTCTACGGTCGGCACGCAGGGCACGACCGTAGACACGGCCAGGCTCGGCTGCGGCACGCCAATGCCCACGAGCACGGCGGCGAAGAGGAAGAAGGCGAGCAGGAGATTCATCACCGGTCCGCCGAGCATGATGATCACGCGCTTGTGGACAGGGAGTTTGTAGAAGACGCGATTCTCGTCGCCCGGAGCGATCTCCTCCAGCGACTGGCGGCGCGCATCCTCGACCATCAGCGCCAAGCGCCCGGTGGACATGGAGCGTGCGGTGCCCGCGGGTGCGTCCTTCGGAGGCGGCAGCATTCCGATCATGCGGATATAGCCGCCGACGGGAATGGCCTTGACGCCGTACGACGTCTCGCCCTTGCGCTTGGACCACACGGTTGGACCGAAGCCCACCATGTATTCGGTCACCTTGACGCCGAACTTCTTGGCTGGGACGAGGTGACCGATCTCATGCAGGGCGATCGAGGCGAGGATGAGCAGGAAGAACGCGACGATGCCCACGATCTCCCACATCATCGGTCCCTCCCCTCACTCGACTCGGTGGCCGCGGATCGCGCCCAGGCATCTGCGTCAAGGACGTCCTGCACGGTCAGGGGGTTCCCCGCCGCTCCTTGATTGTCGCCCCCGAGGTGGCGCTGAAGCACTTCGGCGATGACCTCGGGGATGCCGGGGAAGTCCAGGCGCCCCTCGAGGAAGGCAGCCACGCAGGCCTCATCGGCGGCGTTGAATACCGCGGGGGCCGTGCCCCCCGCCTCACCCGCACGCCGGGCGAGTCCCAGGGCCGGGAAGGCCTCGTGGTCCACGGGCAGGAACTCCCAGGTGGCCGCCGTGGACCAGTCGCAGGAGGGAGCGGCACCGGGCACGCGATCGGGCCAGCCCAGGGCCCAGGCGATGGGCAGGCGCATGTCGGGTGGGCTGGCCTGCGCGAGGGTCGATCCGTCGACGAACTCCACCATCGAGTGCACCACCGACTGCGGGTGGACGACGACGTCGATGCGCTCGAGCGGGATGTCGAAGAGCAGGTGAGCCTCGATGACCTCGAGGCCCTTGTTGACGAGGGTCGATGAGTTGACGGTGACGAGCGGTCCCATGGTCCATGTGGGATGCGCGAGCGCCTGCTCCGGCGTGACACTCAACAGTCGCTCGCGCGACCATCCGCGGAAGGGACCGCCGCTCGCGGTGAGGATGAGCCGGGAGACCTCGGCGTCCGTGCCGCCCATGAGGCACTGCGCGAGTGCGGAGTGTTCGGAGTCGACCGGCCGGATCTGCCCGGGTCGCGCGCGCTCGCGCACGAGCGGGCCACCGATGATGAGCGACTCCTTGTTGGCGAGTGCCAGCGCGGTGCCCGCCTCGAGTGCCCGCAGTGTGGGCAGCAGACCCGCAGCCCCAGCGAGCCCGTTGAGGACCACGTCGCAGGGACGCCCCGCAAGCTCCGCCGACTCGACCTCGCCCACCGCGACTTCAGTGACGCCGTGGCGGCGCGCCTGCTCCGCAAGGAGGTCCGGCTGGCCCCCTCCCGCCGAGAGGCCCACGACCCGGAATCGCTCCGGATTGCGCTCAATGACGTCGAGGGCCTGGCACCCGATCGAGCCCGTGCTGCCGAGGATGATGACGTCTCGTCTCTCGGCCACGATCCGATTGTCCTACGCTCTTCCCCATGACCGACACCCTGCTTCCCTCAGTGACCGAGATCCCCCAGGAGCGGCGCCTCGTCACCGAGCTTCCCGGCCCCCGCTCGCGGGCCCTCATGGAGCGGCGTACCGCCGCCGTATCGGCCGGTGTCGGCGGCACCATGCCCGTCTTCGTCGAGCGCGCCGGTGGCGGAGTGATCGTCGACGTCGACGGCAACTCCCTCATCGACCTCGGCTCGGGCATCGCCGTCACCACGGTCGGCAACTCCCATCCGCGGGTTGTCGAGCGCGTGCAGAGCCAGGTCGCCGACTTCACTCACACGTGTTTCATGGTCACGCCCTACTCCGGCTACGTCGAGGTGTGCGAGGCACTCAATCGCCTCACCCCCGGCGATCACGTGAAGCGCTCTGCACTGTTCAACTCCGGTGCAGAAGCCGTCGAGAACGCCGTCAAGATCGCCCGCGCGTACACCAAGCGCCAGGCTGTCGTCGTCTTCGATCACGGCTACCACGGCCGCACCAACCTCACGATGGCACTAACCGCCAAGAACATGCCCTACAAGCAGTCCTTCGGTCCCTTTGCCTCCGAGGTCTACCGGATGCCGATGTCCTATCCCTTCCGCGACGGCCCGCACACCGGTGCCGAGGTGGCCTCGTGGGCGACGACCAAGATGGAGAAGGAGATCGGCGGGGCCAATATCGCCGCCATCATCATCGAGCCCATCCAGGGCGAGGGTGGCTTCATCGTCCCGGCGCCCGGATTCCTGCCGGCCCTCAAGGCCTACGCCGAGCAGCACGGCATCGTCTTCGTCGCCGATGAGATCCAGTCGGGCTTCTGCCGGACCGGCCAGTGGTTCGCCAGTGAGCACGAGGGTGTCGTCCCCGACCTCATCACCACGGCCAAGGGAATTGCGGGTGGCCTGCCGCTCGCCGGTGTCACCGGGCGCGCCGAGATCATGGACGCCGTGCACGTGGGCGGCCTCGGCGGCACCTACGGCGGCAACCCCATCGCCTGCGCTGCGGCCCTCGGCTCCATCGAGGCAATGGAAGAAGAGGACCTCAACGCACGCGCCCTGGCGATCGAGAGCATCATGCGCGAGCGCCTCGAGGCGCTCCAGGCGGCACACCCCGAGGTCGGTGACATCCGCGGACGCGGGGCGATGATCGCGATCGAGCTCGTCAAGCCCGGCACCATGGATCCCGATCCCGAGCTGGCCGGCCGCGTCTCCAAGGCTGCGCACGCGCAGGGCGTGGTCACCCTCACCTGCGGCACCTACGGCAACGTGCTGCGCTTCCTTCCGCCGCTCACCATCCCCGATGACCTGCTGCGCGAGGGTCTCGACGTCGTCGCCGCCGCCTTCGACGCCTGATTCGTTGAGTGGCGAGTCATCGCCACCTCAACGACGTTAGGACTGCTCGCGCAGGCCCCATTCCTGGCCGTAGCCGTCGCGCATGAGGTCGAGGTAGGGCACGGCGTCGAAAGCTTCGGGGCCGAGCACGCCGGCGCCTGACCAGGTGCCAGAGGCGAGCAACTCCAGTGCGATGACGGGGTTCATCGCGGTCTGCCAGGTGACCGCCTGGGTGCCGTACTCGCGCATCGTCCACTCGTTGTCGGCGACGTGGTAGAGGTACACCTCGCGTCGCTGGCCATCCTTGCCGGTGCCCGTCACCCACGTGCCCGCGCACGTCTTGCCCGACATCTTGTCGCCGAGTCCAGCCGGATCGGGCAGGCAGGCAGCAACCACATCGCGCGGGCTCACCCGACCGCCGCGGACATCGACAGGGTCGGTGCTGTCCAGACCCAGCTTGTGCAGGGTCTTGAGCACCTCGATGAATTCATCGCCGATCCCATACTTGAAGGTGACCCGATCGCACTCGATCCAGCGCGGCACGAGGAGCACCTCCTCGTGCTCAACGTTGACGCACTCGACAGGTCCGATCCCCTCGGGGAAGTCGAAGACCTCGGGCTCGGAGAAGGGCGCTGTGGTGAACCAGCCGCGATCGCGCTCCCAGATCACCGGCGGGTTGAGGCACTCCTCGATGGTGGTCCAGATGGAGAAGCTCGGCGCGAAGTCGTAGCCCGCGACGAGCAGGTTGGCGCCGTCGCGGATGCCGATCTCCTCGATCCGGTCGAAGAGATGATCGGCGGCATAGCGCGCGAAGACATCAGCCAGTCCGGGCTCCACGCCGATGCCGCACAGGGCAAGCAGGCCGCGCTCCGCCCAGGCATCAGACTTCGCGAATTGCTCGTCACCGAGCTTGACGAACGCGTCGGAGTGCGGCCGCTCCGGATGCGGGCGCGACAGGCTCATGGCCGTGTCGAGGTAGTGGGCGCCGGCGGCGAAGGCACCGTCGAAGATCGGCATGTTGAAGCGAGGGTCCACGACGTTGAGGACATGCGTGATGCCGTAGGCCCGGCATGCTTCAGCCACAGCAGCCTCGTCCGAGGCATCGAGTGCGATACCGCTGAATCGCTCATCGGCGACCCGATCGACGAGGCCGCGCGCACGGGCCTCGTCGTAGTCGGCGCAGATCCATGCCTCAAAGAAGTCGCGGCGTGCAGCGATGAGCGCGGCTGACGTGCCCACTCCCCCGGATCCGATGGCGAGTACACGCATGCCGCTCACTCGGGCACCTCCCAGTCGGCCAGCAGTGGTCGGCTCGGATCCCAGCGGGTGCCGTCGGCCGCATCCTTGCGCCGCCGCGCAATCGCCGACAGCGCCTCCAGCACGACGCGATTGCCGAGCATCGCGGTGATATCGGCATGGTCGTACGGCGGCGACACCTCGACGACATCCATTCCCAGCACGGGCAGTTCGAGACAGATGCGGCGCACGGCGTCGAGCAACTCGCGCGCGCTCAGGCCTCCGGGCTCGGGGGTGCCCGTGCCCGGGGCATGCCCGGGATCGGCGACGTCGATGTCGACGGAGAGGAAGATGCCGTCGCAGTCGTCCATGGCGATCTCGAAGGACTCGGTGAGGCACTCGTCGAGGCCGCGAGTGACGATCTCGGTCATCTCGTAGGAGCGCATGCGCTGCTGCGCCATCCACTCGAGGACATCGGGCGGTGGCCAATAGCCACGTAGGCCGATCTGCAGGAAGCGGTCGCCACGCGCGGCACCCGACTCGATGAGCCTGCGCATTGGCTGACCGTGGCCGATGAGGGAACCGAACTCGATGTCCCCGGTGTCGGCGTGCGCATCGAAGTGGATCACGGCGACGCGCCCCCAGCCGCGAGCCCGCGCCACACCGGTGACATCGGGCCAGGTGATCGTGTGATCCCCGCCGAGGATGAGCGGCATGGCCCCGGTCTCCGCGACGCGCTGCACGACGACCTCGAGATCCGCGCATGAGCGCGCGGCGTCACCGCTGAACATCTCCACGTCGCCGCCATCCACGACGCGCAGGTCCTTCAACCCGTCGGTGCGCAGGGCAAGCGAGGGCCGGGAGCCGTCATGTGCGAGGTAGCAGGCCATGCGCAGCGCCTGGGGGCCGAAGCGGGCGCCGCTGCGGTAGGACGTCCCACCGTCGAAGGGGGCTCCAAGGATCACCACGTCGGCGTCGGCGTAGGTCGCCGGGTCGTCGAGGTCGCACTGGGGAACGCCGAGGAAGGTGAGATCCGGACCGAACTGGCCGCCGTAACGCGTCATGACTCCACCCTAGAGGTCAGCTATCGAAGCCGAGACCGATGCGGTCCAGGGTGCGCAGCCACAGGTTGCGCCGCCCCTCATTGCGATCCGCCTTGTCAATGGACCTGCGCGTGATCCCAATCCCGATCCCGCGGATCGGCTCCGGCGGGAACGGGATCGGCTTGGTCCGCACCATCTCGAGGGCAGTGCGCTCGGTGCTCTGCCCCGCGAGCATGTCCAGCATCACCTGCGCCCCGAAGCGGCTCGCACCGACACCGAGGCCGGTGAAGCCCAGGCTGTAGGAGAGTTTGCCGTCGTACGCCGTGCCCCAGAAGGCGCTGAAGCGCGAGCAGGTGTCGATGGCGCCCGCCCAGGCATGGGTGAAGCGCAGGCCGTCGAGCTGCGGGAAGGTGTAGCGGAAGTGCTCGGAGAGCCGGGCAAAGGGCGCGCCCTGCCGCTCGTGCATGGGGTTGAAGCCGCCGTAGTAGCTCGCGTCGTAGCCGCCCCACAGGATCCGGCCGTCCTCGCTCATGCGGTAGTAGTGGAACTGGTTGCCCGCGTCGCCGATGCCGACTCGATCCTCCCAACCGATGGCGGCTCGCTGATCGCGAGACAACGGCTCGGTCATGAGCACGGAGTCATAGACGGGCACGACGTAGTGCCCCAGACGCTTGAGCAGCGGCGGGAATGCGCTCGTCGCGAGAGCCACGCGACCGGCACGCACCGATCCGAAGTCCGTCTTCACGTGCAGACCGGATCCTGAGCGCTCCAGGCCCGTGACGCGGGTGTTCTCGTGCACGCTGACACCGGCACGCTCGGCCGCGGCCGCGAGGCCCCAGGACATCCGCGCGGGGTCGACCATGACCACGCTGTCACGGTCGAGCACGCCCGCCCGGTAGGTCGGTGAGTCGACCCGCGCGCGCACCTGGTCCCGGTCGAGGAACTCGTAGCCGAGGCCCAGGGCTGCTGCTTCCTCCACCATCTCGCGCAGGTCGGCGACCTGGTAGTCCTCGACTGCCACATCGAGCTCGCCCGAGCGCACGAGGTCGCAGTCGATTCCCTCGTCGCGAATCACGCCCACGATGCCCTCGAGATTGGCCTGCCCCTGGCGCACGAGCTCGGGCATCTCCCCCGGCCAGCGCGCAAGGCCATTGGGCAGCCCGTGGGTGAGCGACGCGGCGACGAACCCGCCATTGCGGCCCGATGCACCTTCGGCAATGCGCTGTCCTTCGAGGAGCACCACGGACCAGTCCGGGAATCGACGGCGTGCCTCATATGCCGCCCAGAGGCCGCTCAAGCCTCCGCCGACCACCACAAGGTCGGCCTGGATATCGCCGGTGAGCGCGGGCCTCGGCGCCGGACGATCCGCGCGATCGAGCCAGTAGGGGCGATGCACGACGTCCGCCAGGGCGGCACGCGCTGGCGCGGAGACAGTGTCGGGGAAGGGCATGCCGATCAGCCTGCTGCGGCGCTCTCCATCTTGCGCCGCCTCCGCGAACTGATGACCTGTGCGGAGACCACGGTGACCAGCGCGAGCACGAAGACGAGCGTGGCGAGGGCGTTGACCTGGACCGGGATGCCGCGCTGAGCGGCGCCCCAGATATAGATCGGGAAGGTCACCAGGGTCCCGGCGTTGAACGCGCTGATGATGTAGTCATCGAAGGAGAGACTGAAGCCCAGCAGCGCAGCGCCGAGGATGCCCGGCAGGACAAGCGGGAAGGTGACGTAGCGGAACGTCGCCTTCGGATCGGCGTAGAGGTCGCGCGCCGCCTCCTCCAAACGCGGGTCCATCCCCTGGAGCCGTGCCTTCACCGTGACGACGACGAAGCTGATGATGAACATGATGTGCGCGATGGTCACGGTCCAGAAGCCGAGCGGGAAGGCCAGGTTGAGGAAGAGGGCCAGCAGGCTCGACCCCAGCACGACCTCGGGAGTCGCCATGGGCAGGAAGATGAGCAGGTTGGTCGTCGATCGTCCACGGAAGCGATACCGCACGAGCGCGAAGGCGATCATGGTGCCGAGGATCGTGCCGAAGACAGTTGCGATCAGGCCGATCTGGATGCTTGTGACGAAGGATCCGCAGACACCCGGCACACCGCAGATGTTCTGCCAGGCCTCCAGCGAGAACTGGTTCCACGACACATTGAACTTGCCCTCGGGCTTGTTGAAACTGAGGATCGCCACCACCGAGATGGGGACGAAGAGATAGATCAGGACCAGGATCCCGATGATGGGAATGAGGTTCTTCCGCAGCCAACGCATCAGACGAGATCCTCCGTGCCTGCGCGCCGGATATAGACGAACACCACGGTGAGGATGATCGCCATCAGGATGAAGGACAGCGCGCTCGCGGTCGGATAGTCGCGGAATTGCAGGAAGTTGGTCTGGATCGCGTTGCCCACCATGCGATCGCTCGGGGCACCGAGCAGCGTGGCATTGATGTAGTCACCCGAAGCCGGGATGAAGGTGAGCAGCGTGCCCGCCACGACACCCGGCAGGCTGAGCGGCCAGACCACCTTCCGGAAGCCCGTGAAGGGTGATGCATAAAGGTCGCTCGCCGCCTCGATGAGACGAGGATCGATGCGCTCCAGGGCGGCGTAGAGGGGCAGGATCATGAAGGGCAGGAAGTTGTACGTCAGGCCGAGCACCACCGCGATGGGAGTGTTGAGGATCCGATTCTCCGGCAGCAGGTGCAAGGCGTTGAAGAAGCTCGTGATGAAGCCCTCATCGGCGAGGATCGTGCGCCAGGCATAGGTGCGCAGGAGGAACGACGCGAAGAACGGCGCCACGACGAGGACGAGGAGCAGGGCGCGCCACTTGCCGGCCCGGAAGGCGATGAAGTAGGCGAGCGGGTAGGCGATGATCAGGGCGAGCACGGTCGCGATGCCGGAGTAGATGAAGGACTTGATGAAGACCGGCCAGTACTCCTGCAGCGCGGTGAGGTAGTTGCCGACCTGGAATCCCGGCTGGTAGACCCCCGCCTTGTCCGTGGGTGCCTGGAGACTGGTGAAGAAGAGCGACACCAGCGGGATGACGAAGAAGATCGCCAGCCACGCGATGCCGGGCAGGAGCAGCAGGTACGCCGTGCGCGGACGGCGCTGCGCCGCTGCACCGGACACGACGACCCCGGATCCCCCGGCCGTGGGAGCGAGAGCCGGCATCTCAGGCCGCCGGCGGGACGTCGAGGCCGAAGGTGTGCTCGGGCGCCCAGTGGATGACGACCTCATCGCCGGCGCGCAGGATGTCGGCCGAGCGATTCTGCTCGAAGATCATCCACTCGTCGCCCCAGCTCGTCATGACGAGGTACTGGGTGGAGACTCCCGTAAACGACGCATCGGTCACCTTGCCGGTGACCCGGTTGTGGCGGTCGGGCACCGCCGCGCCACCGATCGCCACCGCAAGTTTCTCCGGCCGCACGCCGACGAGGATGGCCCCCTCCGCGCGCGTGGATCGAGCGGCCGGCACGGTGAAGGACGCGCCGTACGCAGAGACGACAAGGTCATCGCCAGAGCGACCCGACACAGTGC
>CAJBMR010000359.1 GCA_903954205.1 uncultured bacterium
ATGGCGGACTGCCGCAGCCACCGATACGCCTCCTCCTCCGAGAGCCCGAGTCGCTGGGCTACCACGGCCTTGGCACGCTCGACATCGCGACGGTCGTCGAGCCGCTGCTCCGCCCGCTCAGCCGCTGCAGCGGACGCCACCGCCCGACCGCGCACATCCTGGAGGGTGAGCCATCCCCCCCAGGCCATCTCGATGGCGGGAACCAGATCATCGCGGCTCACCGGCTTGACGAGGTAGGCCATGGCTCCAGCGTCGCGGGCCTGCACGATCCGGTCACGCTGGCCGAACGCCGTGACGACGATGACGGCGGTGGTCTCCCCCACGCGCCTGGTCACCTCGATGCCATCCAGTCCCGGCATGGCGATGTCGACGAGTGCCACGTCAGGAACGAGCGCCAGGATCCGCTCGACAGCCGTCTGCCCGTCTGCGGCCTGGGCGATGACGTCGTAGCCCTCCTCGCGGAGGGTTTCCACGAGGTCCATCCGGATGACCGCCTCGTCTTCCGCCACGACGATGCGCGGGCGTGCCTGCGTCACGCGAGGAGCCTAGGCCAGCGCGGGTACCCTGTCGGCCTGGCCCCGGTATCCCAACCGGCAGAGGAAGCGGTCTCAAACACCGTCCAGTGTGGGTTCGAATCCCACCCGGGGCACCTCACGCGCAGAAGGCTCACTGGAGCGTGAGCGCGCCCACCTTCACGGCGTTCAGGGTGCCGGTCGCCTGCACGGAGCCTGCCTGCCCCTTGACGCACTCCACGGTCACCGCGCCACCCGGCTCGGGGATGTCGACGCTGGCCGCGAGCGGGAAGGTGACCTGCCCGAACGCGGTGAGGGTCGCGAATGTCTCACCCGGCGCATCGAGCCCACATGACACGGTGTCGAAGGGTCCGCCGCTCTGCTCCAGGGAGAGGTACGCGGCTGCATCGACGAGATAGGTGCCGGCGGGCAGGGTGAGAGTGGCAAGGACGACGGGTGCGTCGGAGAACGTGTCATCGCGTAGCGCCACGGAGAAGCCGTCGCTGGGGCCGATCGGGCCCTGTGGCCCCGGATTGCCGACATCACCGGGCAGGCCCTGCGGACCGGGTGCGCCCTGCGGACCACTCGCCCCGGTCGCGCCCTGGAGACCCTGCGGTCCCTGCGCACCCTGGGCGCCCTGGGCGCCCTGGGTGCCCTGCGGGCCCTGCTTGCCGCGCGGACCCGGCACGCCGCGCTGGTTCCAGACGAGTCGCTCCTCGTTGGCCGCGCAGGTGTCATCCGCGTTGATGATGCGCAACTCACCGGTCGCCTCTGTCACGCACGAGAACACGCGAGGCACGATCTTGGCGGTGGCGTCATCGCGTGCGGCGATGGCAGGTGCGACAAGCGCAGCGCCCAGCACCACTCCGGCCAGCACGCCCGCGCCGGCTACGACCGGCACCCACCTCATCGAACCGCCTCCTACGCGCGCTGCCCTGGAACTGACTCAGGCCTCGAGGTCCAGTGTGGACCTCTGCCCCGCAATTCTCGCGAGCAGGCCGTTCACGAAGGCCGGCGAGTCGTCCGTGGACAGTTCACCCGCGAGCGTGACCGCCTCATCAAGCGCGACCGCTTCGGGAACATCGCCCCAGAGGACCTCATAGGCGCCCAAGCGCAGGATTGCCCGGTCAACGCCGGGCATCCGGTCCAGGGTCCAGCCCAGGGAGTACGTCGTAAGCAGCTCGTCAATCCGCTCCTGATGAGCCTTCACGCCGGTGACGAGTTCGGCGACGTAGGGATTGAGCGGCGAGTCGCCCTCCTCGGAGCGCAGGCGCTCGGAGTCGGCGAGGACGGTCAGTGGGTCGACGCCGCGCAAATCGGCCTGGAAGAGAACGTCGAGAGCGCGCTTGCGCGCCTTGTGGCGAGCGGACACGTCAGGTGACGCGACCGAGGTAGGAGCCGTCGCGCGTGTCCACCTTGACGCGAGTGTCCGCCTCGATGAAGAGCGGCACCTGGATCTCGGCGCCCGTCTCGAGCGTGGCGGGCTTGGTGCCGCCGGTCGAGCGATCGCCCTGCAGCCCAGGCTCGGTGTAGGTGATGGTGAGCTCGACCGCTGCGGGGAGCTCGATGTAGAGGGCATTGCCCTCATGCATCGCGACGATGCACTCCTGGTTCTCGAGCATCCAGCGCGAGTTGTCGCTGACGACGGCGTTAGGGATCGTCACCTGGTCGTAGGTCGAGGTGTCCATGAAGACCCAGTCATCGCCATCGCGATAGAGGTACTGCATGTCGCGCTTGTCGACGTTAGCCGTCTCGACCTTGACCCCGGCGTTGAAGGTCTTGTCGACCACCTTGCCCGAGAGGACGTTCTTGAGTTTGGTGCGCACGAATGCCCCGCCCTTGCCGGGCTTGACGTGCTGGAACTCCACCACGGTCCACAGCTGACCGTCGAGATTGAGCACCAGACCGTTCTTCAGGTCATTGGTCGTTGCCACGTGCCGTCGTCCTCCCCTGTCAGCCCAGCACCACGAGGTCGCGGGGCGACGCCGTCAGGGATCTGCTGGGACCCTCACCCACCAGGATGGTGTCCTCGATGCGCACACCGCCCCTTCCGGGGAGGTAAATGCCGGGTTCGATGGTCACCGGTGAGCCGGCGGGGAGCATACCCGTGGACCTCTGGCTGAAGAACGGCGCCTCGTGGATCTCGAGTCCCACGCCATGCCCGAGGCCATGATCAAAGTGGGCTCCAAACCCGGCATCCGCGACGACGGATCGGGCGGCGGTGTCCACGTCCATCAGAGACGCACCTGAACGAGCTGCGGCTCGACCAGCCTCCTGC
>CAJBMR010000360.1 GCA_903954205.1 uncultured bacterium
CCCGAGACGCGGCACTGAAGGTCCCAGGCATCCACGGCCGTGCGCCACGCGGTGAACGCCTCAACCTTCACGGCCTTGAGCTTGGGGCAGTCGATCGTGAGAGAGAGCCCGGCATCCTGGTTGAGGGCACCCGTCGCCGTGGGCTCCCAGCCGGGCGCCAACTGCCAATGCTGGATCCAATCCTTCGCACCTGTTCCGCGGTCGCGCACGACGAGACGCGTCGGTCCGACGTTCACGTCGCGCTGCCGCTCGATCCCGTCAGAGCTGTCGCGCAAGGCGAACTCAGTTGCGGAGATCCGCTTCGCCGCCGTCGCCGGGTCATACTTCGGCGATCCCACCGGCTCGAAGACCGAGTGAGCGCCCATGCTGTGCGCGAAGTCGTAGCGGGAGCCACGATCCTTGCTGAAGAGACCCCGGTCCGAGAGCACTGGTGTGCCGAGGGCGAACCACGTGAGACCACCGTGGTCTTGGTGGCCGTGATAGTCCACGGCAGGGCCGAAGCGCAAAGTGAAGTGGGCTCCGTCCACCGTGCCTGCGGCCCAACCCGTCTCACGGCACCACAGCGACACGCCATTGGGTTCCAGGCCTGAGGAGGGCTGACCGTCGCCGATGGACTCAAGTACGCCGTCAGGTCGCACGAGGGCGCCGAGCGCACGCTCCTCGCGGGTGAGATCGAGGCCCAGACTGTGGGCGACCTTGTTCCACAGGCGCAGATTGTGCTGCTGATACGTGCTGCTCTGCTCCCGCATCATCCCGCAGGATTCGAAGACGTATGGCAGGTCGCGACGGAAGCGCTTGAGGGCGAAGTCAGCCCACTCCTCGATGCCGAAGGCTTTGCTCGCCTGCATCAAGGCGATGTTCGACATCGATCCGTGGTTATGCACCTGGAAGTTCGGTGGGCCGGGATAGCGGGCCGGGTCCATGTTGGCGGCCGCCAGTTGCTTGGCGATCGGGAGCAGGCGCGGGTCGCCCGTGAGGTGGTAGAGGCAGGTCGCGGTCTCGAGTCGATTGCGGTACTGCCCCTGCGTCCAGCCCATAGGGCGGCGAATTCGATTGCCCACGGACGCACCCGGGTCCGGGAGGAACCGGTCGCGCTCTATGAAGACGCGTATGGCCGTCTCGGAGTCATCGAGCGCGAGGGGCACGATCCAGGAGAGGGAATGGAACCACAGGGTCCACGAGGGGTCGCGGGGCTTGTCAGCGGCCCAGCCCTTGCGATCGAGTACGACGCGCTCCCCGTCGAACTCGACGACCCGCTGCGGTGCCACCTGCGACACATCGAATCCGCGGTAGGAGGCGATGTTGTAACTATCGCGGCAGGTGCGCGGCATGTTGATCGAGTCGGCCGGCTTCGCCTGCACGGGCGGTGCCACGAGAAGCGTGGCGGCGAGGGCCCCGCACACGAGCAACGATCGCACCACGCGCATCATTCGATTCTGCCCGAGTCAGGCGCCTGAAGCGACATGACCCTCACCATCCCCAGGGGGCGGTGAGGGTCATGTCACATGGATTCGGGGGCTAGCGCTTCGGTGTCACCGTCAGATGGGCTCCATCGGGCACCGTACCGATGACAACGGTGTCTCCATCACGGACGTCCCCGGCGAGGATCTCCTTGGCTAGCGGATCGCCAATAGCGGTCTGCACCAGTCGACGCAGCGGGCGAGCACCGTAGGCGGGTTCGTAGCCCTTGTTGACCAGCCACTGCAGCGCCTCGTCGGTGATGTCGAGAGTGATGCGCCGATCATTCAGGCGCTTCTGCAATTGCTCCACCTGCAGCCTGGCGATGCGCTCGAGCTCAGCCTTGTCGAGCGGGTTGAACATCACCAGCGCGTCGAGGCGGTTGAGGAACTCGGGACGGAAGTGCTGACGCACCACCGCCATGACCTGCTCCTTGCGCACGTCGTAGGGCTCGGACTGATCGATGAGGAACTGCGAGCCCATGTTGGACGTGAGGATGAGGATCGTATTGCGGAAGTCGACCGTGCGACCCTGACCGTCGGTGAGACGACCGTCGTCGAGCACCTGCAGCAGGATGTCGAAGACCTCCGGGTTGGCCTTCTCCACCTCGTCGAGCAAGACGACGGAGTAGGGGCGACGACGCACAGCCTCCGTGAGCTGGCCACCCTCCTCGTATCCGACGTAGCCGGGAGGGGCGCCCACGAGTCGAGCGACCGAATGCTTCTCGGAGTACTCGCTCATGTCGATGCGGATCATCGCCCGCTCGTCATCGAAGAGGAACTCCGCGAGCGCCTTGGCGAGCTCGGTCTTGCCCACACCGGTCGGACCGAGGAAGAGGAACGACCCGGTGGGTCGATTGGGGTCGGCGATGCCTGCGCGCGCACGTCGTACGGCGTCGCTCACTTCGCGCACCGCCTCGGGCTGACCGACGACGCGCTTGTCGAGGTAGTCCTCCATGCGCAGGAGCTTCTCGCTCTCGCCCTCGAGTAGCCGCCCGGCAGGGATACCGGTCCATGCCTCCACCACTTCGGCGATGTCGTCGGCGGTGACCTCCTCCTGCACCATCGTCGACTCGCGCGCCATGGTCTCGGCGGTCACGCGCGCGAGCTCCTCCTCGAAGGTCGGAATCTCGGCGTAGAGCAACTTGGATGCCTGCTCGAAGTCACCCGAGCGCTGGGCCTTCTCTGCCACAGCGCGCAGGTCGTCGATGAGCACCTTGAGCTCGCCGATGCGATCAAGGCCGGCCTTCTCTGCATCCCACTTGGCGCGCAGGCCCTTGAGCTCCTCGTCCTTGTCGGCGATCTCCGCGCGAATGCGCTCGAGTCGCTCTTTGGATGCGTCGTCGGTCTCCTTGGCGATCGCCATCTCCTCCATGCGCAGGCGGTCGACCTGACGCTGGAGGACGTCGATCTCCACGGGGGAGGAATCGATCTCCATGCGCAGTCGCGCCGCGGCCTCGTCCATGAGGTCGATGGCCTTGTCGGGGAGGAAGCGCTGCGTGATGTAGCGGTCGGACAGCGATGCCGCCGCGATGAGCGCGGAGTCGTTGATGGCGACCTTGTGGTGTGCCTCGTACTTCTCCTTGATGCCGCGCAGGATCGAGATGGTGTCCTCGACGCTCGGCTGGCCGACGAAGACCTGCTGGAAACGGCGCTCGAGTGCGGGGTCCTTCTCGATGTACTCCCGGTACTCATCGAGCGTGGTCGCACCGATCATGCGCAGCTCGCCGCGGGCAAGCATGGGCTTGAGCATGTTGCCGGCGTCCATGGCGGAGTCGCCACCCGCGCCCGCGCCGACGACCGTGTGAAGTTCATCGATGAAGGTGACGACCTGTCCGTCGCTCTCCTTGATCTCGTCGAGCACGGCCTTGAGGCGCTCCTCGAACTCGC
>CAJBMR010000361.1 GCA_903954205.1 uncultured bacterium
AATCCTGGTGGCCACCGAAGGCGACCGCAGCACAAGACGGGCTGCGAGTATGGGCGCCCTCCGAAACGATGCGGTGAGCTTGCCCCTTGACGCCCAGGCACCTTCTATTTCGCAGGTCAAGCAAGCAATGCGTTGGGACGCCCGGGCGCGCGAGCTCGCAGCCTATCCCGTGTGGTTCTCCGGGGTCGTTGGAGCAGCGGGCGCCTCGGGCGCCTTGGGCGCAGTGGGCGCAGTGGGCGTTGCCAGCGGCTGGGACGGCTGCTTGCCATCAGCCGGCTGCGCAACATGCCTCTTCTTGGGCGCCGCCGCGTGCGAGTGGAGCAGTGGAACGTGCGTGTCAACGTCGTCAACCCACAGCCACATCCCCGCACGGCGCATGTGCATCGCATGCTGCTGGTACAGCAGCGCGCCGAAGTGATCGCGCACCGCAACAGTAGGATACTGCATGCTCCGCGACTTTGATGGCGCGTTCTTGGGCTTGATCAGCCCGAGCAGCTGGTTGCCAACCTGTGAGGCTTGATCGATGTGGTCCTGCGTGATCGGGGTCTTCCCAGCAACCTCGGCGGCGTGCTTCGTGTACAGCTCCGCAAGATCGACGCAGTCCTGCGCCAGATCGACACTGCCTGAGCCCTTTATAATGTGCCTGACCTCGGGCGCCGGGAAGATGCCCGCCTCCATGAGCCCCTCGGCGTTCGTAAGCATCATCCGCCGCAGCGGGCTAGCCGTCGCCATGAGCTGCCGGACTATCCCCGACGACTCCAGATTCACCTGCGCCGCCGCATGGATCGTGGCGAGCGCGATGGATGGCAAGGCTAGCAACGCGTCGTAGTTGAACGGCCCGGGCAACAGCTTGAGCTCCGACGCATGCGGCTCCAGAGCCTTCTGCCCAGTCATGATGTTCTGGTATGCGAGCGACGGGTCCTGTCGGTAGGGGACCGCCTGGTCGTCCGGGATCTGCATCGCCATCGGGAGGTACTGCTGGTACACCGCGACCGCTCCCTGCAGAACCGCCTGCGGTAGGGGCTCCGCAGGCACAGGTGGCGGCGGCACGTGGAGTGGGCCGAGAGGCTTCTTCATTGAGATCGAGAATCCTTTCGCCGCGGCAAGGGTGTCGCGGCATCCTCGAGGATACGTGAACCGTCCCGGTTGAGAAGATATTTATCGAAACGCAAGCGTCCAGCCATCCGCATGGTCGTAATATGGCTCCGAGCCATGTTGAGAGCCCTCGTGAGATGATGGTCACATGGCTCGGAGCCTTGTTGCGAGCTCGAAGTCCTGACGGCGCTCAGACGTGCTACCCATGCCACGGGCTTGGAGCTACCCTACGCCCCCAATGGATCCCAAGCCCACCCACGGTATGCTCCTGGCTCCCGGCGCGTCCGACGGCCACGCGGTTCGTTTTCCCGGCTCTTTCCCCTCGCTGGACGACCACATCGTCAAGCCCGAAACCCGCGAGGAAATGCTCCGTGGCCGTCGCGTGATGGCCATGCCGGCTCTTCCCCCGCACGCCGATCGGCAATGCGAGATCGACTACGTGGTCCGGGGCAATGTCCGCGCGGGATACATCTCGTCGAGCGAGCTCTTGACACGCCCCACCACTGGATCGGATTTCGCGACGGATACGTGCGTCCGGAAAGAGGGAGAAGACCCGTCCACCGGCACCCGTTACCTGGAAGAGGTGGCCTTCGAGGTGGTCAACGAGCAGTCTCACCGAAGCATCCGGGAGAAGGCGGAGGACCTGACGCTGCGGGGGGTACGGAGGGTCTTTGCGATTTTCGTCAAAAGGGGGAGGGTTTGCGAGTGGGAGCCTGGCGGGTGGCGCCAGCTCTCCCTCAACGGGGTGATCGAAGACCGGTGTTTTTCCCGTCCCATTCGAGTCAAGGCGCTGCTCGACGCTGCGGAAGCGGACGACGCGGTGGCGTGGGCGCTGGTGGAGAAGGGGAACCCGGTCATCGAAAAGGTGAAAGCCGAGGTGAAAGCCGAGGGGGAGGCCAAGGGGGAGGCCAAGGGGAAGGCCGAAGGGATCCTGGCGGTGCTCAGAGTTCGTGGTCTCGAGGTGCCGGAGTACGTGCTAGCGCGAATCCTCGGGTGCCAGGATGTGGCGCTGCTGGATCAATGGATTGCAGCGGCCGTAACGGCCAAGAGCGCGGCCGACGTAGTTGCGGGCGCGAAGTCCTGACGCCATTCCATGTCGCTCGCTAGAGCCTCGCCGAAAAGCGTCGCGAGCGACGCAAAGCTAGGAAGGGCGAGCGAGGAATACTCCTGTATTTTGAGCGACCCCGACCGACGATTTGGGTCGCGCAGCAGCTTTACGGCGAGGCTCTAGGTAATCTCAAATTAGACCGCGATAGCTGCGACGGCTCGCGACCTCCGCCATTTGCGCCCGCCCTTTGCGCCTGGCCGC
>CAJBMR010000362.1 GCA_903954205.1 uncultured bacterium
CGACGCCATCCCACTCCTGGCCCACGCCCGGGAGGTAGCCCGGCACGTCGACGAGTACGACGAGGGGCACGGCAAAGGCATCGCACATGCGCACGAAGCGTGCGGCCTTCTCCGCGCTGGTGGAGTCCAGGCACCCGCCGAGGCGCAGCGGGTTATTGGCGACCACGCCCACGGTGCGGCCACCGAGGCGACCGAGGGCGACGACGACATTGGGAGCCCAGCGCGCGTGGAGCTCGACCATGGAGCCTTCGTCGAGGAAGCGCTCGACCAGCGGATGCACGTCGTAGGCGCGCTTCGATGATTCGGGCAGCAGGTCGCCCAGGTCGGGATCGTCGATCGAGGTCATGTCGAGTGATCCCTGGCGGCCGAGGAGATGGGCGAGGCGGCGACCTTCCCCGAGGGCTTCTGCCTCCGTCTCCGAGACCAGGTGCACCACGCCACTGCGGCGCCCGTGCGGGTCGGGACCGCCCAGGCGCTCCATGTCGACCTGCTCGCCCGTGACAGAGCGGATGACCTCTGGGCCCGTCACGAAGATCCGACCCTCGGGCCCGAGGATGACGATGTCGGTGAGAGCCGGGCCGTATGCCGCTCCGCCCGCGGCCGGGCCGAGCACGATGGAGATCTGCGGCACCTTGCCCGAGATGCGTGTCATCGCGGCGAAGACACGTCCGACACCGTCGAGGCTCGCAACGCCCTCGCGCAGGCGGGCGCCGCCGGAGTGCCAGATGCCCACGACGGGGCACGAGTCGGCGAAGGCGCGGTCGTACGCCGTGACGATCGCGCGGCAGCCGTCCTGGCCCATGGCCCCGCCCTGCACGGTCGGGTCGGTGGCGAACGCCACGACCTCGGCACCGTGGACCGAGCCCACGCCGACGAGTACCCCGCGGTCATCCTCGGGCGTGATCGCCCGGAAGGTGCCCGGGTCGAAGAAGGCCTCGAGGCGCACACGCGGTGAGCGCGGATCTAGGGAGTCCGGCGCGTCGGCCATCACGCGGTCCGGAAGGCAATGGCGACATCGTGCCCGCCGAAGCCGAAGGAGTTGTTGAGCGCGAGGAGATCTCCAGCGGGGAGCTCGCGAGGGGCTCCGCGAACGACGTCGATGTCGACCTCCGGATCCTGCTCGTGCAAGTTGAGTGTCGCCGGCACGAGCCTGTGGTGCAGGGCGAGGACGGTGTATATCCCCTCGATGGCACCGGCAGCGCCGAGCATGTGCCCCGTCATCGACTTGGTCCCGGTCACGAGCGGCTGGGCATTACCCATGGCAGAGCGAATCGCGACAGCTTCGGCGACGTCGCCCTGGGGAGTGGAGGTCGCGTGGGCGTTGATGTGCGCGACGTCATCCGGCGACGCATCCGCCTGCTCAAGCGCCGCGAGGATGGCCCGCCTCGCACCCTTGCCCTCGGGATCGGGCTGGGCGATGTGGTGGGCGTCAGCCGTCATGCCGGCACCGACGACGTAGGCGTAGATGCGCGCCCCGCGGGCTTTGGCGTGCTCCTCGGACTCGAGCACCAGGACACCGGCACCCTCGCCCATGACGAAGCCGTCGCGCCCGACGTCATAGGGGCGTGAGGCTCCCTGGGGATCGTCGTTGCGCGTGGAGAGTGCCCGCATGGCAGCGAATCCCGCCATCGTGAGCTGGTGGATCGGCGTCTCGGTGCCGCCTGCGAGCACGACATCGGCGCGACCGTCCACGATCATGCGCGCGGCGACGCCGATCGCTTCGGCACCCGACGCGCAGGCACTCACCGGCGCGTGGACGCCGGCGGCAGCGTGAAACTCATGGCCTACTGCGGCCGCAGGCCCGCTCGGCATGAGCATCGGCACGGTGTGCGGGGAGATGCGCGAGGGCCCGCGTTCCTTGAGGGTGTCGTAGGCATTGAGCAGGGTGAGGAAGCCGCCGATGCCCGAGCCGATGACCGTGCCCATGCGCAGCGGGTCCACCTCGGGGCTGCCGGCATCGGCCCACGCCTCGCGCGCGGCGACGAGGGCCACCTGCTGGGATCTGTCGAGTTTGCGTGCCTCGACGCGATCCAGAGGTGGCTCCTCGGCGAGGACGCCAGCGAAATGGACCGTCATCTCGTCCACCCACGGATCGGTGAGCGTCTTGATGCCGGAGCGACCTTCGATGAGCGCGGACCAGTTGCTGGCCACGTCACCGCCGAGCGGTGATGTGGCGCCTAGCCCCGTGACGGCGATGCGCATCGGTCAGGCGGTCGACTTCTCGATGTAGGCGACGGCGTCGCCGACGGTGCGGAGGTTCTTGACCTCGCTGTCGGGGATCTTCACGCCCCACTTGTCCTCGGCGGCCATGACGACCTCGACCATGGACAGCGAGTCGATGTCCAGATCGTCGATGAAGGACTTGTCAGGCTGGATATCGGCGACCGGGACTCCGGCGACCTCGTTGACGATGACGGCGAGGCCGTCGAGGATCTCCTGGCTCATGCTGCTTCCTTTCGGCGTGAGTGTGCGATGGGTGCGCGGGGGTCCACGCTAGGGCAGGGTCACGACCTGGGCCGCATAGGCCAGGCCGGCTCCGAATCCGATGAGGAGTGCGGTGCCCCCGTGGGGGACCTCGCCGGCGGAGAGCATGCGGTCCATCGCGATGGGGATGGACGCAGCCGAGGTGTTGCCCGTCGTCTCGACATCGCGAGCGACAGGCACGTGCTCGGGCAGTTTGAGGGCGCGGATCATGGCGTCGGTGATGCGCATGTTGGCCTGATGGGGGATGAAGGCGTCCAGCTCGTCCGCCGTCACTCCGGCGCGATCAAGTGCCTCCTGCGCCTTGACCGACCCGTTGGAGACCGCCCAGCGGAAGACCTGCTGTCCCTGCATGGAAAGCGTGGGGAAACGCGAGCCACCGTTGTCGCGGTAGTCGATGAGCGACTGCGTCATGCAGATCGCATCGTGCTGCGAGCCGTCAGACCCCCACACGACGGGACCGATGGCGGGCTCTGTTGACGGTCCCACCACGACGGCACCTGCCCCGTCGGCGAAGATGAAGGCGGTGGATCGATCGTCGAGGTCGATCCAGTCGGTGAGCTTCTCCACGCCGACGACGATGACGTATTCGGCGCTTCCGCCGCGCACCATGTCCTGGGCCATGGCGAGTCCGTAGCAAAAGCCCGCGCAGGCGGAGCTGATATCTGTCGATGCGGCATTGACTGCCCCGAGACGGTAGGCGACCTCCGAGGCGGCCGACGGTGTCTGGAAGGGGTGCGTCACGGTCGCGACGAGCACGAAACCCACCTGGTCGGGGGTGATGCCCGCGGAGGCGAGGGCCTTCTCCGCGGCGTACACGGCGAGGTCGACGACGGACTCATCCGGCGCTGCATAGCGCCGCTCGGCGATGCCCGAACGCTCGCGAATCCACTCATCGGTGGAGTCGATGCGTTGGCACACCTCGGCATTGGTCACGATCCGCTCGGGGCGGTAGCTGCCCACGGACAGGATGCGCGCGTACGGCGCTCCCGTCGGGGTCTGGATGCGCGCGGTCATGCGGTGGCCTCCTCATGGCGGGGATGAAGTCGCACCAGTGGCGCGCCCGGAGAAACGGGGTCGCCGTCCTCGACGATCCATTCGACGATGGTGCCCCCGTGCGGGGCGGTGACCTCGACGGTGTCGCGCAGGTTGCTCACGCGACCGATCGCCGCGGAGCGGGGGAGGGGATCGCCGATTCCCACGGTGGGATCCGCGCGGTGGAAGATGCCCTTCATCGGCGCGACCACGAGGCGCCAGGTGGGCGACTCATCGACCGAACTAGGCACGCCGTGGCGCTGCACCAGATCCCACGCGGCGTCGAGGTCGTCGGGAGTGTTGAGCGCGACGGCCTCCACCCCGGGGAGAGCGCGCTTCGCGAGACCGGTGAGGGTGCCAGCCGGAGGGATCTCGATGAGCCCGGTCACGCCGAGGTCGGCCATGGTCGCCATGCACAGATCCCACCGGACAGGGCGGCTGACCTGTGCGACGAGGCGGGCGAGGACGTCTCGGCCGTCATGCACGACCCGGCCGTCGGCATTGGACACCAGGTGGATGCGGGGGTCGTGCGTGGAGATGGAGCGCGAGTGCCGTGAGAGCACCTCGACCGCGGGGGCCATGTAGTCGGTGTGGAAGGCACCCGCGACCTGCAGGGCGCGGATCCGCGCCTTCTCCGGCGGGGCATCGGCGAATGCTGCGAGAGCCTCGAGTGTGCCGGCTACGACAATCTGTCCTGCGCCGTTGATGTTGGCGGGGGTGAGCCCCGCTGCCGTCGCGGCAGTGATCACCTCGTCGGGATCGCCGCCCAGCACAGCACTCATGCCCGTGGGTGTGAGTGCCGCTGCCTGAGCCATCGCGCGACCGCGTTCGCGCACGAAGACCATGGCCTGCTCGGCCGTGAGCACGCCCGCGGCGGCAGCCGCAGTGATCTCGCCGACGCTGTGCCCCGCTCCGACGGAGACGCGAGAGAACGCCTCGGCGGGATGTGGGAAGAGCGAGAGCAGGGTCACCAGACCCGCGCCGACGAGCAGCGGCTGGGCGATGGCGGTGTCACGGATGGTGTCGGCGTCGGAGCGGGTGCCGTGCTCAATGAGGTCGACGCCGCTCACGGCGGAGAGCCATTCGAGGCGGGCCTCGACCCCGGGCACGTCGAGCCAGGGGGTGAGGAAGCCGGGAGCCTGGGCTCCTTGTCCGGGGGCGACAACGACCAGCACGGGCGTCACTCTCTCGCGGCCTAGGGGGCGGCCGACCGTGAGGGGCCGCCAATGTCTCCGGTGGGGATTTGTAGGAACCCTACAACCGGGCGAGGATCAGGCCCAGCCTCAGGGCCAGGGCGTCGCGGGGCTCCCCGGGAGAACGACCGGTGAGGTCTTCGATGCGTCGCAGGCGATAGCGCACGGTGTTGGGATGCACGAAGAGCACGCGGGCCGTTCCCTCCAGGCTGGTCCTCCGCTCGAGGTGCACCTCCAGGGTCTGCCGCAGATCGGGGTCGGCGAGCACCGCGTCCAGATCCGATACGAGCTGTCGCCGGGCGCGCTCCTCACCCGCCAGGGCGCGCTCGGGCAGCAGGTCGTCCGCGGCCACGGGTCGTGGCGCATCTGGCCATCCGCGCGCTGCGGCGTACGCGCTCACCGCGGTCGAGCACGACGCGGGTATCGATGCGGTGTCAGCCGCCCGCGGCCCGATGACCACGGGGCCTGTGCCGAAGTGCGGTGAGAGCAGCCGCGCGGTGCGTTCGTCGTCGCCCGGGCCGGCTGCGAGCACCACCAGAGCATCGCCGTGCAGAGCGGTGAGCAGGGCCATGCCGTGGTGCTCGGCGGCGAGACGCATCACCTGCAGGCCTCCCGCGCTGTCAGCGTCCGGCGGCGGGCCGACGAGGACGGCGCCTCCCGCACCGGTGGGCCAGCCCAGGGCCCCCGCACGAGCGAGGATGGCGGGGTCGGCCTCGTCGCGGAGCAGCGACTCCATGACGAGTGCCTCGAGGCGCGCATCCCAGGCTCCGCGTGCCTCGGCGGCGCGGGCGTAGACCTCGGCGGCGGCGAAGGCGATCTCGCGCGAGTAGCTCAGGACTGCGTCGCGTACGCCGGCCGCGGCGTCCGGCCCGGCGATCTCCGGCAGGGCCTGCTCCAGGAGGTCGACCGTGCAGCGAACCATCTCGACCGTCTGCTCCAGCGTGATGGCTCCGGCCAGTTCGCGTGGTGCCGCGCTGAAGACGTCCAGAGCGCTGGCTCGCGCCTGATCAGGCTCGCGGTACCACGCGATGACGCCGGAGATGCCGGCCTGTGCGATGAGGGCGACCCAGGAGCGCTCGTCGGGTGGCAGATCGCGGAACCACTCCAGGCGATCGTCCAGGTGCGCGGTGACGGTCGTCGCCAACTGGCCCGACGCTCTCTCGAGTCGACGTGCAGTGGTCGATCGGGTGGATGCCGCCACTAGCCCAGGCCGGTGGAACTCAGGCCCGTGAGGTCTCCGATGACGCGACCGATGAGGAAGGTCACGCCGGCCGCGAGCGCGCCCACGGTGAATTGCCGGACCGCGCCGCGGACGACTCCTCGTCCGGAGAACCGGCCCACGAGGCCACCGACGATGAGGAGGGCGACAGCCGCGAGCGCGATCGCGAGGGCGAGGGGCACGATGCCGCTACCGAAGACGGAGGGCCAGACCACGGCGAGGAGGTAGGGGAGCACTACGACGAAGGCGCCGATCGCGAAGGCGAGGAAGCTGGAGAAGGCGACCTTGTAGGGGTTGCCGAGCTCGTCGGGGTTGAGTCCGAGTTCCTCGCGCGCCAGCGTGTCGAGAGCCACCTTGGGATCGGCGAAAATCCGGTCGGTCGCGGCCTTGGCGGTGGCGCGGTCCATGCCCTTGGCCCGATAGATGAGCTCGAGCTCCTTGCGTTCTTCCTCGGGCTTGTCGCGCAACTCGCGCGCTTCCATCTCCAACTCGCGGGCGAAGAGGTCGCGCTGGCTGGCCACGCTGACGTATTCACCCGCGGCCATGGAGAACGCGCCTGCGAGCAGGCCGGCGATACCGGCGAAGAGCACCACGCCGTTGTCGGTGCCGGTGCCGGCGAAGCCCATCACCAGGGCGGTGTTGGACACCAGGCCGTCGCTAATGCCGAAGATCGCCGCACGCACGGTCCCGGAGGCATCGACGCGATGCCACTGCTCCCCGAAGTCGACTGATCCGTCGGCCGAGATGACGCCGCGCTCAATCGCTGCAGTCGCGGGGGCGTGCTCGCGTAGGCGGCGGAATGTCTCGGCATGCTCACGCTCGTCCGCAGACATCGAGTCGGGTGCCTCGGGCTCGTCGTCGTACATGCCCGCGTCGGCGCCCTCGGCTTCCTCAAGGTGCGCGAGCACGTCGTCCATCCCTGCAGCGCGAGCGCGCGCCACCATTGCGGCGTCATCAGGATCGAGTGCCATCGGCGCAGGGGGGATCGGTACGCCGTACTCCTGGAGCTTGGCCGCCCAGTGGGCTGCGTGCTCATCCTCGATGTCTGCGAGTTCGAGCAGAGCCTCGCGGCGATCGCCATCGCTGGCCTCGGCGAGCGCGCGGTAGAGCATCGACGCCTTGCGCTCGGCGTCGAGGTACTTCAGGAAGCGCTTCGGATCACTGGAACTCATCCTGATCCCTCGGTATTGCCCGCGTCCGCAGCCGCCGGATCCATCAACCGGTAACGGTCGATGGCCTTGGCGAGGTCCTGACGATCGACCTCGCCCCGGTCGGCCAGTCCCGTGAGCGTGCGCACGACGATGGACTCCGCGTCGACGAGGAAGTGGCGTCGCAGTGCGCCACGTGTGTCGGACATCCCCCATCCGTCAGTGCCCAGGGTGCGGTACTCGGCGGGCACCCAGGTGCGGATCTGGTCCTGAACCGTGGTCATCCAGTCCGAGACACCGACGACGAGCTCGCCTCGCCCGTCGAGGCGACGCGTCACGTAGGGGATCTGCGGTTCGTCCAGTGGGTTGAGGAAGTTCTGGCGCTCGACGTCGAGCGCCTCGCGACGTAGTTCATTCCATGACGTCACCGACCACACGTCAGACTCGACGCTCCAGTCCTCGCGCAGGAGTCGCTGCGCTTCCAGCGCCCAGTTGACGGCGACTCCGGAGGCAAGGATCTGGGTCCGGGGCCCCTCGCCTCCCCCGGGCGAGACCAGGTGCATGCCGGCGAGGATCCCCTCGACATCGACACCTTCCGGCTCGGCCGGCTGCGGGTAGGGCTCGTTGTAGACAGTGAGGTAGTAGAAGACGTCTTCCTGCGCTTCGCCGTACATCCGACGCAGGCCGTCGGCGACGATGTGACCGATCTCGTAGCCGTACGCCGGGTCATAGGCCACGGCAGCCGGGTTGGTCGATGCCAGCAGCAGCGAATGGCCGTCCTCGTGCTGCAGGCCTTCGCCGTTGAGCGTGGTGCGCCCGGCGGTCGCGCCCAGCACGAAGCCGCGCACCATCTGGTCCATCGCCTGCCAGAAGGCGTCACCCGTGCGCTGGAAGCCGAACATGGAGTAGAAGGTGTAGACGGGGATCATGGGGACGCCGTGAGTGGAGTACGACGACCCTGCCGCGATGAAGGACGCCACCGACCCGGCCTCGTTGATGCCCTCGTGCAGGATTTGCCCGTCGGGTGACTCCTGGTAGTTGAGCACGTGCTCGCGATCGACGGAGATGTACTGCTGCCCACCCGGGTGGTAGATCTTCGCCGTCGGGAAGAGCGAATCCATGCCGAAGGTGCGCGCCTCGTCTGGGATGATCGGCACGAAGTGCGCCCCGATGCCCTTGTCGCGCATGAGGTCCTTGAGCAGTCGCACGAATGCCATCGTCGTAGCCACCGGCTGCTTGCCCGACCCGCGGCGCATCACCTCGTAGGTCTCGGGCCCGGGAAGTGAGAGTGCTGCGGCGCGCGTGCGCCGCTCGGGCACGGAGCCACCGAGACGACGACGACGATCGAGCATGTAGGTGTAGGCCTCCGAGTCGGGGCCCGGGTGGTAGTACGGCGGAAGGTAGCCGTCACCAAGCTCGGCGTCCGAGATCGGGATGTGCAGCCGGTCGCGGAAGAGCTTGAGGTCATCCAGCGACAGCTTCTTCATCTGGTGCGTGGCATTGCGACCCTCGAAGTGTGGGCCAAGCGTGTGGCCCTTGATCGTCTTGGCGAGGATGACGGTCGGCTGCCCAGTGGTCTCGGTCGCGGCCTTGTAGGCGGCGTACATCTTGCGGTAGTCGTGACCACCGCGCTGCAGGCTCCAGATCTCGTCATCGGTCCAGCCCTCAACGAGCTTGGCCGTGCGCGGATCCCGGCCGAAGAAGTGCTCGCGGATGAAGCCGCCGCTCTCGGCCTTGTAGGTCTGGAAGTCGCCATCCGGCGTGGAGTTCATCAGGTTGACCAGGGCGCCATCGCGATCCTGGGCGAGGAGCTCATCCCACTTGCGGCCCCAGATGACCTTGATGACATTCCACCCGGCACCCCGGAAGATCGACTCCAGTTCCTGGATGATCTTGCCGTTGCCTCGCACAGGGCCATCCAGTC
>CAJBMR010000363.1 GCA_903954205.1 uncultured bacterium
GGTCGCCATGGACACCTGGGACCTGGAGGATCTCTACGACGTCGTACGCCGCGCCGCGCCCTATCGCGATCTCCCGCGCGATGCCTACCTCGCCGTGCTCGACATGCTCGCCGGCCGCTACCCGGGCGATGACTTCGCCGAGCTCAAGCCACGCATCGTCTGGGATCGCACCACGGGAGAGATCACCGCACGCCCCGGCGCCCAGCGCCTCGCGGTCACCAGCGGCGGCACCATCCCCGACCGCGGGCTCTACGCCGTCTACCTCATCGGCACGACCTCGCGCGTGGGCGAGCTCGACGAGGAGATGGTCTACGAGTCGCGCGTGGGTGATGTCTTCGCTCTCGGCGCGACCTCGTGGCGGATCGAGGAGATCACGCCTGATCGTGTGTGGGTGTCCCCCGCTCCCGGACAGCCCGCGAAGCTGCCCTTCTGGCACGGCGATTCGGTCGGTCGCCCCATCGAGCTCGGGCGTGCGGTCGGGGAGTTCCTGCGCACCGCCCGCGACCCCGAGTCCACGCGCGCGCACCTCGCCGAATCCGGTCTCGACGCCTGGGCGATGGACAATCTCATCGCCTACCTCGAGGAGCAGCGCGCCGCGACCGGCCGCCTGCCCGATGACCGCACCCTCGTCGTCGAGAGATTCCGTGACGAACTCGGCGACTGGCGTGTGGCCATCCACTCCCCCTTCGGCGCGCGGGTGCATGCCCCCTGGGCGCTCGCCATCGGCCAGCGGCTGCTCGCCGAGCACGGCATCGAGCCCCAGGTGATGCACTCCGACGACGGCATCGTCATCCGCCTGCCCGACACCCTCGACGAGACGGCCGTGTCGATTGCCGACCTCCTCGTCATCGATCCCGAAGACATCGACGCGATCGTGCAGCGCGAGGTTGGCGGATCATCCCTGTTTGCCGGCCGCTTCCGCGAGTGCGCCGCCCGCGCCCTGCTCCTGCCGCGGCGCATGCCCGGCAAGCGCAGCCCGCTCTGGCAGCAGCGCCAGCGCTCGCAGCACCTGCTCTCGGTCGCCTCGCGCTACCCGGATTTCCCCATCGTGCTCGAGGCGGTGCGCGAGTGCGTGCTTGATGTTTACGACGTGCCTGCCCTGCGCGATCTGCTCGCCCAGGTGCGCGACGGACGCGTGAAGGTCGTCGATGTCGTCACCGAGCAGCCGTCGCCCTTCGCCCAGTCGCTGGTTTTCGGCTACGTCGCCGCCTTCCTCTACGAGGGCGACTCGCCCCTTGCCGAGCGCCGATCCGCCGCACTCACCCTCGACGCCGACCTACTGGGCCAGCTCCTCGGACCCACTCCCCTGCGCGACCTGCTCGACGCCGATGCGATCGAGGAGATCGCTCGCGCCGTCGGCCGGTGGGAGCCTGCGCCGCGGGATGCCGAGGACGTGGCTGACCTGCTGCGCGTCATCGGCCCGCTGGACGCTGAAGCACGCGCAGCGCGCGGTGTCGACGAGGCGTGGGTCACCCATCTCATCGACGCGAGACGCGCCATCACCGTCCGTATCGCAGGACGCGAGCACGCCGCCGCGATCGAGGACGCCGGTCGCCTTCGCGACGCCCTCGGCGTGGCACTGCCCCCGGGCATCCCCGACGCCTTCCTCGATCTCACCACGGATCCGCTCGGCGACCTCGCTGCGCGCTACGCCCGCACGCACGGCCCCTTCACCGCGACCGACCTCGCCGATGCGCTGGGCCTGGGCGTCTCGGTCGCCGAGCAGGCACTGCGCCAGCTCGAGATCGGCGGGCGCGTCGTCCCCGGCGGCTTCCGACCCGGCACCGCGGGAACGGAGTGGTGTGACCGTGACGTACTTCGGCGCATCCGTCGCCGCAGCGTCGCCGCGCTGCGCGAGGAGATGGAGCCGCTGCCCGCGGACATCCTCGTCGACTTCCTGCCTGCGTGGCAGGGGCTGCCCGACAGGGGCGGCTCTGCCGGCCCGCCGGGCCTCACGGACTCCGGCACGGGCACCGACGCCGTCTACGCCGCCATCGAGTCCCTTGCGGGATGCCCTCTCCCGGCGAGCCAGCTCGAGACCGCGATCCTTCCGGCCCGCGTGCGCGACTACGCCCCCGCGATGCTCGACGAACTCATCACCCGCGGAGAGGTCGCATGGTGGGGTGCTGGCGCTCTGCCCGGAGACGACGGCTGGGTGTGCCTGGCACCCGCCGACCTCGCACCGCTCCTCGTGCCCGCACCCGAAGAGGTCGCGGACGAGCTCGACCGACGCATCGTCGACCTGCTCTCGCTGCGCGGCGCGAGATTCCTCCGCGAAATCGCCGACGAACTGTCGCGTGAGGCGCTCGTGCCCGAGGTCGAGGTGGCCCGCGCCCTGCGCGACCTCGCCTGGTCCGGCCACGTCACCAA
>CAJBMR010000364.1 GCA_903954205.1 uncultured bacterium
CAAGAAGGCACCGGCCAAGAAGGCTCCGGCCAAGAAGGCTCCGGCCAAGAAGGCTCCGGCCAAGAAGGCTCCGGCCAAGAAGGCTCCGGCCAAGAAGGCTCCCGCCAAGAAGGCCACGAAGAAGCGCTAGTTCTGGAGTTTCACGACAAGCGGGGTCGGGCGTATGCCCGGCCCCGCTTCGTCATGTGCGGTCGATGAAAGCGCCGGTGAAGGCGCCGAGACCGAGCCGGCGGGCGTCCCAGAGGTCCACCTCGCTGTCGACGTCGCGTCTCAGCCCGGCAAGGGCACCCGGAGACGGGTCGCGGACCTCGCGCGCCCCGGCCGCCACGTGCGCGGCACGTGATCGCACGCCGAAGTGAGGATGGAAGTCATCGACCTGACGTGCGGCGAGGAGCGTCGTACCGATTCCCTCTGCGTCGCTCACGATGACGGCATCGTTGATGCACGCGGCTAGGGCCAACTCCAGGGACTGGGGGGTGGCGCACGGCACGTCGGCGAGGAGCGCCGCGACCGGCCCCGATGCGTCTGCAGCGCCGGCGAGGATCGCGGCGTTGAGGCCCTCGCCAGCATCCAGATCGAGGCGTCCCGTGAAGGCTGCTGCAGCGCGCACGGCGTCGATGCCCTCCTGGTCCGCCACGAGCACGACCTCGCCCACGGCGGGGCATGCCTGCGCTGCGGCGATGACGTCTAGGGCCATGGCTACGACGAGCTCGCGACGGCGGGGTGCGGTGAGGGTGGAGAGCCGTGACTTCGCGTCGCTCAGGCGCACGGGGACCACAACGCGCCAGGGGGATTCCACGACGTGAGCATCCCACGGTGGTGATGGCCGTCCCCCTGACAGGGGCGCCCCGATCCTGGGAGACTGCAGCGATGGGAGGTGTGACGGCGTGGCTCGGGTGACGAGGAGCGATCGGCTGGGCTTTGCCTACCGGATGGCGGCTGTGATCCTCAGGCCCTTCATGATGGTGATCACGCGCCGGGACTGGCGCGGCACGCAGTACCTCGACGTCGATAGCGGAATGGTCCTCGCGGCCAACCACCTGTCATGGTTCGACCCCATCGTCATCTCCCACGTCCTCTGGGACAACGGCCGCCCTCCGCGCTTCCTCGCCAAGGACACGCTCTTCCGCGTGCCCGTGGTCGGCTGGGTGCTGCGCCATGCCGGGCAGATACCCGTGGTCCGAGGCACGCGCGATGCCGCGGTTGCGGTGGAGGCAGCTGTGGATGCCGCTGCCGCCGGGGAGTGCGTCATCGTCTATCCCGAGGGCACGATCACCAAGGATCCTGACCTGTGGCCCATGGCGGCCAAGACGGGTGCCGCGCGCATCGCTCTCACCGCGGGCGTGCCGGTCATTCCGATGGCGCACTGGGGGGCGCAGGAGGTCATGCGCCCCTACCGCAAGGAGTTCAAGGTTCTTCCGCCCAAGATGATGCATGTGCTCATCGGGCCGCCCGTCAACCTTGACGATCTGCGCACGGAGGGCGAGCCCGATGCCGAGACACTGCACCAGGCGACCGATCGCGTCATGAACGCCATTACGGCGCTCCTGCGCGAGGTGCGCGAAGACCAGGCCCAACTGAGCAGGGGAGAGGCCGCATGAGCCGCGTCGCAGTCATGGGTTCGGGATCATGGGGCACCGCCTTCGCGATGATCCTCGCCGATGCCGGTGGCGACGTCGTGATGTGGAGTCGCGACGCGGACATCGTGCGGCAGATCAATGACGAGCACGTCAACGAGCGCTACCACCCCGGCATCCGACTGCCCGCCGGCCTGCGTGCGACCTCTGACGAGCGCGAGGCCCTCGACGGCGCGCCGTTGGTCGTGCTTGCGGTGCCCGCACAGTCGCTGCGCGACAACCTCGCGCGCTGGCGCGACGATCTCGCGCCGGGCAGTGTGCTCGTGAGTCTCATGAAAGGCATCGAGAGCGGCACCACCCTGCGCATGAGCCAGGTCATCGAGGAGGTGGCGCAGATCCCTCCCGCGCGGGTTGCCGTGGTGTCCGGCCCCAACCTTGCTCGCGAGATCGCGTTGCGTCAGCCGGCCGGGACGACCGTGGCCTGCTCCGATCGCGAGAGCGCGCAGCGACTGCAGGACGCCTGCACCACCGACTACTTCCGCGCCTACTGGACCACCGACGTCGTGGGTGTGGAGATCGGCGGCTCCGTCAAGAACGTCATCGCGCTCGCCAACGGTATGGCTGCGGGCCTCGGCTTCGGTGAGAACTCCCAGGCCTCGCTCATCACGCGTGGCCTCGCGGAAATGGCGCGACTCGGCACGGCGCTCGGTGCGGATCCGCTCACCTTCATGGGCCTCGCCGGTGTGGGAGACCTCATCGCGACCTGTCAGTCACCCCTCTCGCGCAATCGCACCTTCGGCGTCAACCTCGGGTCGGGCCTCACGGTGGATGAGACGATCGCGGCGACCAAGCAGACGTGCGAGGGTGTCAAGAGCTGCCAGTCGATTCTCGACCTGGCCACACGCCACGGCGTGGAGATGCCCATCACCGAGCAGGTGGTCCAGATCGTGCATCACGACATGAAGCCCCAGGAGATGCTCGCGGCGTTCATGTCGCGATCTCCAAAGGCTGAGACCCGCATGACCTAGCGGGCGCTAGCGCGCGCCGAGTGCGCGCGAGAGATCGGCCCAGAGGTCGTCGGGATCCTCGATGCCGACCGACAGACGCAGCAGGCCCTCTGGCACGAGCGGATTCTCGGCCGGCCAGCGTCGGCGCCTCTCGATGAGCGACTCGACACCGCCGAGGCTGGTGGCATGCACCCACAGGCGCGTGGACTCTGCGACGGCCTGCGCCGCGGTCCCGTCGCCGGCGATCTCGATGCTCATCATGAAGCCCGGTCCCGACATGAGCTGTGCGCACAGGTCATAGCCCGGGTCGCCCGGGAGTCCGGGGTAGCGCACGCGCTCGACCGCGGGGTGCTGGGCGAGGCGCTCGGCGATGACCTGAGCACTGGCCTGGGAGCGGGCGCGGCGTAGGGACAGGGTGCGCAGTCCTCGCAGCACGAGGTAGCACTCCAGGGCGCCGGGAGTACCGCCCAGCAGGATGCGGCGCAGGCGCAGGGCGTTCGCTCGCTCGGTGTCGGGCGTGATCACAAGGCCCAGGAGGCAGTCGGAGTGCCCGCCGATGGCCTTGGTTGCGCTGTGGAGCACCACATCTGCACCCATGGCCAGCGGGCGCTGCCCCAGCGGGGTGGCGAAGGTGTTGTCGCATACGACAAGTGCGCCGGCTGCGTGCGCGGCCGCGCTGATCGCCGGGATGTCGGCGACCTCCATCATGGGATTGGTGGGCGACTCGATCCAGACGGCATCTGCACCATCGATCGCCTCGATGACGGCGGCTGTGTCGGCGATGTCGACGCGTCGCAGTGTGATCGCACCGCGCTCATCGAGTTCGCGCAGGCGCACGGCGACGCCCGTGTAGGTGAACTCCGCGGCGACGACGGTGGCGCCCGCGGGCAGCAGGTCCAGAATGGCGTTGGCCGCCGCCATGCCGGATGCGAAGGCCACCGCCTCGCCTCCTTCGAGCGGACCCACAGCTTCCTCGAGTGAGCGCATGCCGCGAGTGCCGTCGCGCGCGTACTCCACCTCACCGCCCGCGTGGTAGGTGGAGGACAGATCGACGGGGTAGTTGACCGGATTGCCCGGCTCGG
>CAJBMR010000365.1 GCA_903954205.1 uncultured bacterium
AATGCACGGGTGGACTCACTGCGCATCGGCGTCATCGGCACCGGCAACATCGGCACCTCGCATGCCCGATCCCTCGCCCGCGAGGTGTCGGGCGCCCAAGTCGCATGGCTCTACGACGCCGACAGGGCCAGAGCGGTCGCACTGGGAGATGAACTCGGGGCAAACGTCGCCCCCAACGTCGAGCAGCTCATCGCGTCAAGCGATGCGGTCGTGATCGCATCTCCCGATGCCCTGCACGCCGAGCAGGCCCTCATCTGCCTCGACGCGCAGCGTCCGACCCTGTGCGAGAAGCCCCTCGCACCCACCGTCGCCGCGGCCCAATCGGTCGTCGATGCCGAGGTGGATCTGGGCCAGCGGCTGATCTCACTGGGCTTCATGCGGCGATTCGATCCCGGCTACATCGCACTCAAGGAGTCGATGGCATCGGTCGGGCAGGCGCTGATCGTCCACAACGCGCATCGCAATTCCTTCGCGCCCTACGGGCTGACGACCGCGGGCACGCTGACCAACTCCGCGATCCACGAAATCGACATCAACCGCTGGCTGCTGGACGACGACTACGCCACCGTCCAGGTCGTGGCCGGAAGGCCCGGGCCCCGCACACCCGACGGCGAACTCGACCCGATCCTCATGCTCCTCACCACGCGCGGCGGCGTACTCGTGGAGGTCGAGGCCTTCGTCAACGCCGCCTACGGCTACGAGGTGCGCTGCGAGGTCGTCGGTAGCGAAGGCACCGTGGAGATGGGGGACGGCGCATTCCTCACGCGCCGCGCCGAGCGCTTTGTCGGACATGATCTGCCCGAACTCTGGCTCGGCCGCTTCGAGGATGCCTACCGCCGACAGTTGCAGGCATGGGTCGATGCCACGCATGCCGGGCGCACGAGCGGGGCAACCGCATGGGACGGCCTACTTGCCACCATCACAGCCAACGCCGCGGTCGACTCGATCACCGAGGGCCCGCAGTCGATCGACCTGCCCCAACGACCCGCCCTCTATGCGTGAGGGCGGCTGCTCCTAGCGGATGGGCGTGAGGGCGGCTGCTCCTAGCGGATGGGTGTGAGCTGCTGCTCCGCCTCAGGCACGGTCATGGCGCCGGTCATGATCGCCACGACGTCCTGCATCTGGTGCGACTGAGGGGTGACCACCGCGGCACGACGCCCGAGGCGCTGCACGTGGATGCGGTCAGCGACATCGAAGACCTGGGGCATGTTGTGGGAGATGAGGATGATGCTCATCCCGCGATCCCGCAGGTCCTTGATGAGCTGGAGCACGCGGGCCGACTCGTTGACGCCGAGTGCAGCCGTGGGCTCGTCGAGGATGACCACCTGGGAACCGAAGGCTCCCGCGCGTGCCACCGCGACCGCCTGACGCTGCCCACCGGAGAGGGTCTCGACCGGCTGCGTGATGCTCTGCACGGTGAGTACGCCGAGCTCGTTGAGGCTCTGGGTCGCCTTCTTCCGCATGCCCTTCTTGTCGAGGCTGCGGAAGACCTTGCCCAGGAAGCCCTGCTTGCGCTCTTCACGCCCGAGGTAGAGGTTCTCGGAAATGTCGAGAGCAGGGGCGACCGCGAGGGTCTGGTAGACCGTCTCGACACCGTGCGCGCGCGCGTCGTTGGTGGACTTGAATACCACGCGGTTGCCGCTGACGAACATCTCGCCAGAATCCGGCGAGAGGGCTCCGGAGAGGCACTTGATGAGCGTGGACTTGCCGGCACCGTTGTCGCCGACGACGGCGCACACCTCGCCGGGATAGAGCTCGAAGTTGCAGTCGGCGAGGCCGACGACTCGGCCGAAGGACTTGTTGAGGTCCTTGCCCTGGACGATCGGCTGGGCTGTGGTCGTAGCGGTCATGCCTTCACCTTCCGGATCCACTGGTCGACAGCGACGGCGACGATGACGAGGACGCCAATCGCGAGCACGCGATAGGCCTGGTCGAGTCCGGCCAGCGACAGGCCGAAGTCGAGGACGACGATGATGAGCGTTCCAAGAAGCGTGCCGATGAGGCGACCGCGACCACCGAAGAGCGAGGTGCCGCCGATCACGACTGCGGTAATCGTCTCCAGGTTGATTTCGGGAGCAACGTTGGGGCTAGCAGCATCGAGGCGGCCAATGGTGATCCAGCCTGCGATGCCGATCACGACACCGGCGATGGCGTAGACGCTGAAGAGCACGCGCTTGACGTTGATGCCGGAGAGCTCGGCGGCCGCGGGGTCATCACCCACGGCGTAGACGTGAGTGCCCCATGCCGTGCCACGCAGCGCGTAGGCGAAGATCCCGTAGAGGGCGAGCATCACCAAGAGGCCGAGGGTGAAGGTGAAGGGCCCGATCTGGAAGCTCGTGCCGAGAAGCCCCATGAAATCGGGCATCTCCTTGCCCTGGATGGTGCGTGCCTTGAACAGGATCAGCGTGAGGGCCGTGAAGATACTCAGGGTGCCCAGGGTCACGATGAACGGTGGCAGGTTGAAGCGCACGATCAGGAAGCCGTTGAGACTGCTTGCCAACGTCGAGACCAGGATCCCGGCGAAGACGGCGAGGGCGGGATTCTGCCCGGCCATGAAGGTCACGTTGGATGCTGTCGTGTAGACGGCCAGGTTGGCCATGAACATCTGGCCGAAGACCATGATGGCGCCGATACTCAGGTCGATACCGGCGGTGAGGATCACGATGGTCTGCGCGATCGCGAGGGTGCCGACGATGACCGTCTGCTGCAGGACCAGGGAGAGCGTGCCCGGTTTGATGAAGTTGTCGAGATCGCCGACGCCCAGGAAGCCGAGTCCGACGAAGATGATCATCAGGATGGCCAGAACCGCCAGTGGGCTGACCCACGGGTAGCGATGCAGGGTCGCCTGGACCTTCTGCATCGGGGTCGCCTTGCCGGCGAACTCCTCGACGGCCGTCGTGGGAGCCGATGAACTCACGTCAACCTCCAGGCATGGAGCGGGTGGGGGGAAGACTAGCGGAGGAGAGACAGTGCGGGGCGGCCGTCGGAAAAAA
>CAJBMR010000366.1 GCA_903954205.1 uncultured bacterium
CTCGCGGCCCGCGGCTACCAGGCAGAGGCTCTGCACGGAGGGCTCACGCAGGATCAGCGCGATCGCGTCATGAATCGCCTGCGCAACAAGACAATCGACCTGCTCGTGGCGACTGACGTGGCTGCACGCGGCCTGGACGTCGACCACCAATCCCATGTCGTCAACTACGACCTGCCCTCCTCACCCGAGGTCTACGTGCATCGGATTGGTCGTGTCGGTCGCGCCGGGCGCGAGGGGGTGGCGCTCAGTCTCATGGAGCCGCGCGAGCGACGCATGCTCGCGGCCATCGAGAAGCTCATCGGTGCGCCCATCCCGATCGAGAAGGTCCCGAGCATCGCCGACGTCCGCATGATGCGTCTCGAGCGCACTCGCGAGGGCATCGAGGACATCCTCGACGATCCCGATCAGCAGTCGCGCCTGGAGTCCTTCCAGGAGATCGTGTCCGACCTTCTCGAGGATCGCGATCCGGAGACGGTCCTGCTTGCGGCATTTGCACTAGCCCATGAGGCCGCGGGCGGAGACATTGCCGATGACGACCGCGAGCTCAGCGCTTCGCTCGATATCGACAGCAAGCGGGGAGCGTCCGGCAAGGCAGGCAAGTCAGGCGGCAAGCCCGCGGGCAAGGCCGCGGGCGGCTCTCCCCGCCCCGCCGCCGGCAAGACGCGCATCTGGGTGTCCCTCGGTCGCAAGTCCGGCGTCACCCCGAGCGACATCGTCGGTGCGGTCACGGGCGAAGCAGGCCTGAAGGGCAAGGATGTCGGGCCTGTGAAGATCCAGGAGTTCTTCTCACTGGTCGACGTCCCCGAGGACAAGGCACGCAAGGTCGTCAAGGCGCTCAATCACTGCACGATTCGCGGGCGCAAGGCCAAGGTGAAGCTCGACCAGGGCTGATTCCCCGGCTGCACCACCGAGGGGAGCGGGCGGCTGCCTAGTCGAACTGGGCGGAGACCAGGTCGACCAGGAGCTTCTTGTCGACCTTCCAGTCAGCGGGGACGCGGATCGTCTTCTTATTGACGTGGTAGCCCTCGAGGCGCGGGCGAAACTCATCGATGATGTCGGCGTCGAAGGGCGCGATGAGGATGTGCTCCTTCTGCGCTCCGGCGCCGAAGAGGTAGCGGCCGTCCTGCTTGAGCATGGGCTGATTCCACGCGATCACGACCTCGGCCTTCTTGAACTTCGCGGTCAGCGTGGCGAAGATCGTGCGCATCGTCTTGGCCTTGGTTTCATCCAGCGTCTTGAGGTAGTCGTCGAAGGTCTCGTAGCGCCGTGACGACGTGTTGCCCTTGGAGTAGAGGACGAGCGCATTGGCATGCGCGCGGCTGAAGCCGTGCTGCTCCTGCAGGAAGGCCATCTGGTCGGCGTACTTCTCGCCCTTGACCTTCTTCATCTGGGTGAACCAGTAGGACATGGGCTTGCCGTAGCGCTTCTCGATCGCAGGGAAGTAGGAGGCGCGATCAGGGCTGGATGGCACGCGCTGAGGCTAGCCCTGCGTGGAGTAGGCGATCAACTGGATGGTGCGTCCGTCGGGGTCGGTGATGGTGACGACGGCTCCACCCGGGATCTCATGCGGCTCGGAGCAGGCGACACCGGACTCCGACAGCCTCCCCATCTCGCGCTCGAGCGAGGAGACCTCGAGGAGCAACACCTGCGAACCACCCGTGGTGGTCATACCCGGCTGCCATGGTGTGTGGAGGGCTATCCAGGTGCCGTCCGCAAGTCCGAAGCGTGCCCAGCCGACTCCGGGGGTGGGCTCTGCGTCCAGCAGGAGTGAGTAGAACGCTCTGCACTCGTCGAAGCGCTCGGTGATGAGCATCGTGCCGTCGTACCTCATGCGGTGACACTAGCGATCTGGCCTCTGCTTGCCCAGGGCCACCGCGCCCTCAGGCGGGGCTCTCGTCGCCGTACTACGGTCTACTCGTGGTGGCCCACCCTCTTGATCCCCTCAATGATGTCGAGCTGCAGCAAATCGCGGCAGGTCTCCGCTCCGCCGGTGTCCTCCGCGACGGCGTCTTGGTCGCCGGAGTTGCGCTCGATGAGCCCGACAAGGCGGCCCTGGCCGCATGGCGCCCGGGTGATCCACCGAAGCGGATCGCTCGTCTTTCACTGTGGGACTCCGCTACGCGCACCATGTCGCTCGCGTACGTGTCGGTAGACGGGGAACTACTGTCCCTTGCCGCCGAACCAGGCGCGGTCGCCCCGGTGATTTCCACGCAGGCTGAGGCGGCCATGGACGCGGCCCGTGCCGACCCACGCTTCCAGGCCGCGATCCTGGCGCGCGGGATTCGGGATATGGCCGAGGTCTACTTGGAGACCTGGCCCTTCGGTTCCGCAGTGCCTGACGACGTCGACGGGGACAGGCGCCTGGTCTGGACGCCGCTGTGGCATCGCCCGACACCCGAGGCCAATGTCTACGCGCACCCAATTTCCGGGCTACGGGCGATCGTCGACCTGGACACCGCGGAAGTCCTCGCCGTCGAGGATGAGGGCATCGTCCCCATCCCGAGCACTCCGGGCCCCTACCGCTCAGACCAGACAGGCGCCGACATCCATCTCAAGCCGCTCACGATCTCCCAGCCCGAGGGAGCATCGTTCGAGATGGATGGATGGGCTGTGGCCTGGGAGCGGTGGCGACTGCGCATCGGATTCGACCAGCGCGAGGGGCTGGTCATCCACGACGTGCGCTTCGTGGACGGCGATATCGAACGCCGTATCGCGCATCGTCTGTCGATCGCGGAACTCGTCATTCCCTACGGCGACACGGTGGCCGAAGCGCACCGCAAGCAGGCCTTCGATACCGGGGAGTTTGGACTTGGCGCCTACACCAACTCGCTCGTGTTGGGATGCGACTGCCTCGGCGAGATCGTCTACCGGGACGTGACCCTCATGGACCCGACAGGTGAAGTGCGGGTCGTCAAGCAGGGCATCTGCTTGCACGAGGAGGACTTCGGAATCCTGTGGAAGCACACGGATGAACACGGGCACGTCGAGGTGCGGCGGGGTCGCCGCTTCGTGGCATCGTCCATCGTCACGATCAACAACTACGAGTACGGCTACTTCTGGTAC
>CAJBMR010000367.1 GCA_903954205.1 uncultured bacterium
CGTCCAACCGACGACGTCCCCGGACGACCCGGCGACCAACGCGCTGCTCGATCGTCTGCGCACGGAAACTGCTGCAAAGGTCGCCAAGACGGGCGCAGCGATCTACGTCGGTGGCACGCAGGCGGTCACCGATGACTTCACCCAGGTGCTCGTCGACGTCCTGCCCCTCTTCCTCACCGTGGTCATCGGTCTCGGCTTCCTCGCGCTGTTCATGCTCTTCCGTTCGTTTGTCATCCCGATCACCGCGGCCATCACCAGCCTGCTGAGCTTCTTCGCGGCGTTGGGCATCACCGTCGCGGTCTTCCAGTGGGGCTGGGGCGCGAGCTTCATCGGGGTCTCTACGACCGGTCCGATCCTGCCCTTTTTGCCGATCATGGTCTTCGCGATCCTGTTTGGCCTCTCCATGGACTACGAGGTCTTCCTTGTCTCGCGCATGCAGGAGGGTTGGCATGCGTCCGGGGACAACAAGGAAGCGGTACGCCACGGCCTCGCGGGATCCGGCAAGGTGGTCGTGGCCGCAGCCCTCATCATGAGTTCGGTGTTCCTTGCGTTCGTGCCCGTGCCCAACGACACGATCAAGCTCTTCGGCGTAGCACTGGCTTCTGCTGTGCTCATCGACGCCTTCATCGTGCGTCTCGTCCTCGTCCCCAGCGTCATGTCGATGATCGGCAAGGCCAACTGGTGGCTGCCGCGCTGGCTTGCCAAGCGCATGCCCAACTTCAGCGTCGAGTGATCGGCGACCTGCCGCCGGGCACCGTCGCGGTCATCTTCCACTCGGTACGCCGTGCCGATGGCGGTGACGGTGCCGGTGCCGATGCCGACGGCTATGCGGCAATGGCCGATGCGATGGAGGCGTTGGCCGCGCAGCAGCCGGGCTATCTCGGTGTGCGATCCGCGCGGGATGCGCACACGGGCGAGGGCATCACGGTGTCCTACTGGCGCGACGACGCGAGTGCCCGCGCATGGAAGGCGGTGGCGGAGCACCTCGAGGCCCAGCGCCGGGGCCGCGACGAGTGGTACGCCGAGTACGACGTCGTCGTCGCCGAGGTCATCCGCGCGTACGGCAGCGGCTGATCGATCGCGCTCACCCCCGCGAATACGACGCTTCGGGACACCGTGAGAGGCCCGCGCGTGTCCCCACGCGTCGTTTGCGCACGAAACTACGCGCGAAGAGGCCCCACCGGAAGGCGCGTCTCGACGACGTCCGCTCCCACACGCTCGATGCGGTACGCCGCGGGGCCGGTCTCGGCTTCCACTTCGACATCGGCGATGACGCGGACGGCCTCGTCGCCTTCGTAGAGGATCCCGATGCGGTCGTCCGTGGCGTACGACGTGGGCAGCAGGCCGTCGCCGACGACGCGTTGCAGCAGCGGCCGACGCTGCTCCTCGCTGTCGTAGTGCACGCCATTGCCGTAGGGGAGTAGCGCGAGCCCATCGGTGACCACGCGCAGGGTGGGGCCGAAGGAGTCGGTGGGTCCGCCGACATGCCAGCAGATGGAGCCCGCGCTCACTCCCGCCAGAATCGTGCCGCGCTCCCACGCCGCGCGCATCGCGGTGTCGACACCGTGCAGCTTCCACAGTGCGAGGAGATTGGCGACACTTCCACCACCGACCCACACCAGATCGGAGTGGCCGAGCACCTCCTCCGGATCGCGGTTGGGCATGGTGAAGAGCGCGAGGTGGTCGACATCGCAGCCGAGTGCGCCGAGGGCGGCGTAGGAGCGAGCGAGGTACGACGCGTCGTCGCCGCTCGCGGTCATCACCAGGCACACGCGCGGGCGCTCGGCACCGGTGAGGCGCAAGGCCTCGAGCATGAGCCCTCCGGGGCGCAGCACGCCCCAGCGGTCGGTAGCGAGGAAGCCCCCGCTCGTGGCGAGGATCCGGCGCGTTGTCATGAGGCCTCCTGCTGATCGGGCTGAGGGGTGCGTGAGACGCCTAGGTCCTCGAGTACGGCATCAGCAGCGCGGCGCCCGCTCACGAGGGCACCCTGGATGGACGACGTGTCGCGATGATCGCCGGCGACGTAGGCGCCACTCGGGGTGCGCACGGGCCGGCGTAGGTCAAGGGGCACCGGCATGGCCGGAAGCGCGTAGGGAATGGGGTAGGTCGCAATGAGTTCCCAGCGCGAGGTGGGGACGCCGTAGAGCCACCCGAGATGATCGCGGACGGCCGCCTCGTGGGCACTGCTGTCGCGTACGCCGAGTGCCGAGGCGGAGACGAGCGCGCTGCCGGGCGGTGCGTATTCCGGGGCCGCGTGCGTGAGGACGACGGTATTGATGACGGGTCCGCGCCGCGCACCATCGAGGGTGAGCACGGCTTCGCCTTCGGCGAGCCGCGAGGTGTCGCCATCGGGGCGGTAGTACCACGTGGTCACCGATCGCGGTGCGGGCGCACGCATGCCCGGCAGCAGTCGCTGCGCGGTCTGCGGGTCAGCGGCGACGATGACGGCATCGGCGTCCATCGCGGTGCCGTCATCGAGCACGACGCCACGCGCGGAGACGGCAGCGACCGGTGTGTCCAGGCGCACATCAAGGTCTGCGGCGAGCTGCTCGGGGATGCGCTGCATGCCGAGCGCGGGGACGGCGGGAGTGCCCTTGACGAACGACCGCAGCACGAGGTCGAGGAATCTCCGTGAGGTCGTGAGGTCGGCTTCGAGGAAGACACCGGCAAGGAAGGGGCGCAGCAGCCGCTCCATGAGGGTGCGATCAGCCCCTGCCCGGCGCAGTGCCTCCGCGGCCGTCACATCGGGCTCGGAGCGCAGGTGGGCGGGTGAGCGCACCGCCCTCGAGGCGGCGTAGCCCGCAAAGCGAGCCGTCGACACCGGCGAGCCGATACGCGCGAGCAAGCTCGGCACGGCCCAGCTGGGCTCGCGGCGAGGGTCCGCGATCCGGGCGACATGGCGACGCCCCTTGGGTCGCAGCACCACTCGCGCTCCCGCGACGAAGGGACGCAGGTCGAGTGCCTCGTGATCGAGGACGCGCTGCCCCTCCGGGTACGACGGGTTGTAGAGCTGGAATCCACGATCGAGCCGGAAGCCGTCGATCACGTCGGTGCGCATGCGACCGCCCACGGCATCGGATGCCTCGAGCACGGTGGCGGGCATGCCAAAGGCCTGCAGTTGTCGAGCGGCAGCAAGGCCGCTCACACCTGCACCCACCACGATCACGGACATGGCGCTCACGCTAGCCGCCTGTGGATAACCGAAAGCACGCGACCGCCCCGTGCGGGCACGATGCCGACATGACGACGCCTGCCCGCACCACCCTCACGACCCTGCTCGCCCTCGCCCCCGACCTCGTCGAGCGCGATCGCATCCGCCGCCAGGCGCTGCGGATGGCGGCCGTGCGGCACGAGGGTCTCTCGCCCCTGCGCGAGGTGGCGTTCGCAGGGGAGGGTCTTGCGCTCACCTGGGAGGTTCCCGTCGAGAGCGAGTCGCTGATCACGGGCGAAGGCGCTCTTGCGGCCCTGGTGCCGGTGGCCGCGGGCCTGGCACTGCTGCACGATGCGGGGCTCGCGCACGGCGGCATCTCGCAGGGCTCCCTGCACGTGCACGACGGGCGCGGAGTCCTCTGCGGATGGCGTCCCGGAGGCACACCCGAGGCCGATGTCCACGATCTCGTGGCGCTGCTCGATGCCTGCCTGCCCCCGTCATCGGTGAGCGCCGACGTCGCGCACCTGCTCATTGCCGGAGCCGATCCAGATCCGGCGACACGGCCCACCATGGCGAAGGTCGCTGCTGTCCTCGAGCACGCCTGTGCCGTGCACGCACCCCTCATCTCCCCGCCGGCGCATCGGCGCGCACGGATCGGTGAGGCGCCACCCCCGCGCCCCGCTGACCCCATCGCTGCTGACGTAGCGCCGCGCCGATCAGGCACCACCACGGTGCGAGGTCGGCACGCCGCGCGCAGGGCGCCGGCGGGGACTCCGGGAGCGCGGCTTGCAGGAGTGCGCCTGCCGTGGCGATGGGGAGTGGCGATTGCAGGCGCGGCGCTGGCTGGCTTCCTGGGTCTTTCCGCGATGGGATCTGCGGGATCGGCGCAGCAGATGTGTCCGGCACCGTCGTCGGCGGATGGGACTGGCGTGCGCCCACAAACGACGCTATCGGCGATGCACGTGTCGCTAACGGGCGCAGCGGAGGTCGCGGGCCCGTCGGTCGCGCGCTAGCTGCCGGCGACCGCCTGCTTGATGGCGGAGTCGATGGTGGGGTCGCTCCATGCGAAGCCATCGCCTTCGAGCACGGTGGGGAGCACGCGTTGGCTGCCGAGCACGTCTTGCGAGAACTCCCCGAGTGCCACCTTGAGAGCGAACGACGGCACGGGCAGCAGCGTGGGGCGACCCAGCACGCGACCCATTGCGGCAGTGACCTCGGCGTTGGTCACCGGCGTGGGTGCGGTGAGGTTGACGGGCCCGCGGTAGCGATCGTCCTCAAGCAGCGCGATGAGCGCGGTGATCTCGTCGCGCATCGAGATGAAGGACCAGTACTGCGATCCGGAGCCGATCTTGCCGCCGAGCCCGGCCTTGAAGATCGGCATGAGCCGCTTCCAGGCACCGCCCTTCGAGCTCACGACCAGTCCGGTCCGGGCGAAGGGCACGCGGATGCCTGCATCCACGGCGGGCTGGGCGGATGCCTCCCACTGTGCGACCACGTCGGCGAGGAAGCCGGCACCCTGCGGTGACTCCTCCGTGACGGCTCGGTCGCCGGTATCGCCGTAGTAACCGATGGCGGAACCGCATACGAGCACGGATGGCTTGGGGTCGAGGGCGGCTGCAGCCTTGGCGATGGTCGTCGTGCCCTGCACGCGCGAGTCGAGGATCTCCGCCTTGTAGGCGTCGGTCCAGCGCTTGTCGCCGACGCCAGCGCCAGCGAGGTGGATGATGCCGTCGACGCCGGCCAGGCCAGCAAGATCGACATCTCCGGAGCGCGGGTCCCAGCGCACCTCATCGGGTGCCGAGGGTGCACGGCGCACGAGACGCACGACCTCATGACCCCGCGCGCGCAGCGCAGGCACGAGGGCGGAGCCGATGAGGCCGCTGGCTCCGGTGACCGCGACGCGCATCAGGCGCCCACGTCGGCGAAGGTGCCTTCTTCGAGTCGCGCCCGCACCGCGGTGAGGAAGCGCGCAGCATCTGCGCCATCGACGAGTCGGTGGTCGTAGGTGAGGGCCAGGTAGACCATCGAGCGAATCGCGATGACGTCGCTGCCACTGTCGCTGATGACGATGGGGCGCTTAACGACGCTGCCCGTGCCGAGGATCGCCACCTGCGGTTGATTGATGATGGGGGTGTCGAAGAGCGCGCCGCGGCTGCCCGTGTTGGTGAGCGTGAAGGTGCCACCGGAGAGCTCGTCGGGTGACACGCGATTTGTGCGCGTGCGATCGGCCAGGTCGGTGATCCGACGTGCGAGGCCGGCCACGCTGAGGTCTCCCGCGTCGCGCACGACGGGCACGAGTAACCCGCGATCGGTATCGACAGCGACGCCGAGGTTGACCTCGCCGTGGTAGGTCACCGTGCCTGCAGCCTGATCGATCGAGGCATTGAGAGAGGGGTACGCCGCGAGCGCCTCAACGGCAGCCTTGGCGAAGAAGGGAAGGAAGGTGAGCTTCACGCCCTCGCGTGCCTCGAAGTCGGCCTTCGCGCGATCACGTAGGGCCGCGATGCGCGTGACGTCGACCTCGACGACGGTGGTGAGCTGCGCGGAGACCTGCAGCGACTCGACCATGCGCTCGGCGATGACGCGACGCAGGCGGGACAGGGGCTGGGTGGTGCCCCGCATGCCTGCGCTTGCTGCCGGGGGAGTGGTAACAGCGGCAGGTGCGGACGCCACTGGTGCTGCGGCGGCAGGTGCGGCTGCGCGCTCGGCGGCAGCGAGCACATCCTGCTTGCGAATGCGACCGCCGACTCCCGTGCCGACGACGACCGCAAGGTCGACGCCCTTATCGGCGGCTAGCTTGCGCACGAGCGGGGTGACGTAGGCCTCGTCGTCGGCTCCGGCCGGCGCAGCGGCAGATGCCACTGCAGGTGCAGCGGCGGGGGCCGGTGCGGGTGCAGGCACAGCGGCAGGCATGGGCGCCGGAGCGGGCGCGGGAGTCGGAGCCGGAGCCGCAGCAGGTACCGGAGCTGGTGCAGGAGTCGCGTCTCCCGGCAGCGCACCCGCGTCGCCGATCACGGCGAGCTCCGTGCCGACGGCGACGGTGGTGTCCTCGGGCACGCGGATGGCAAGCACGATGCCGCCTGCAGGAGCGGGGATCTCGGTGTCGACCTTGTCGGTGGACACCTCGACGAGGGGCTCGTCGGCAGCGACGGCTTCGCCGACCTTCGTGAGCCAGCGCGTGACGGTGCCCTCGGTGACGGACTCGCCCAGGGCGGGGAGCAGCACGGAGGTCGTGCCCGCGCCGCTCGCGACGAC
>CAJBMR010000368.1 GCA_903954205.1 uncultured bacterium
GCTCTACTTCTGGTGGCCCAAGATGACGGGCCGCATGCTCAACGAGAAGCTCGGTCACGTGCAGTTCTGGATGGTCTTCATCGGCTTCCAGGTCACCTTCCTGGTCCAGCACTGGCTGGGCGTCCAGGGCATGCCGCGCCGCTACGGTGACTACCTCGCCAGCGACGGCTTCACCACGCTCAACACCGTGTCGTCGATCGGCTCGATCCTCGTGGGTCTGTCCACGCTCGTCTTCATCTGGAATGTCCTGTGGACCTGGAAGAACGCTCCCAAGGTCACCGTGGACGATCCCTGGGGCTGGGGTGGATCGCTGGAGTGGGCGACCTCCTGCCCGCCCCCGCGGCACAACTTCACCTCCCTGCCCCGCATCCGCTCGGAGCGCCCGGCATTCGACCTGCACCACCCTGAGCTCGCCGAGCATCAGCCATCGGGTGCGACGCAGGTCACTTCGGGGAGCGCCACGAGAAGATCGGCGGCTTGTCCTTCGCCCTCGGGGCGGTCTTCTTCCTCTTCGTGGGCGGGATCTACTACTTCGTCAGCGGCGACGAGATCGGCACCACGGCCCTGGTCATGACCGGTGGCCTTGCCTTCCTCGTGGCCTTCTACGTCCTCTACACAAACAAGCGCCTCGACGGCCTCCCTGAGGATCGGGCCAATGCCGAGATCGACGAGGCCGACCCGGAGTACGGCTTCTACAGCCCCCATAGCTGGTGGCCGCTCCCCGTGGGCTTCGCGGCCATGCTCATCGCACTCGGCTTCATCTTTGGCGCCTGGCTCGTGGTCCTCGGCGTGTCGGTCCTGATGATCGCGGTCATTGGTTGGCTCTTCGAGTACTACCGCGGCGCGTTCGCGCGCTAAATTTGCTCGAAAGGTGCGGCTGCGCCGATCCGTCGGACCCCGCACGCTCGGGTTATCCTCGGGGGGTGCGTCGGACCCTCCTGGCCCCTGCAGCCGCCCTCGTCCTCGTCGGGGTGACGGCCTGCCAGCCCTCCCTGGAACTCACCTCCGCCAGCATGCCCGACGCCTCGATCGCGCAGATCGACCTTGTCGACGCCATTAAGGACGAAGCCCCCATCGACCGCCCGATCGTCGTGCACGTCGATCACGGGCGCCTCACCGACGTCGTGGTGACGGAGGGACCGAGCCGGGTCCTCAAGGGTGAGCTCTCCGAGGACGGCCGCACCTGGACCTCGCAGCGCGCCTATCTCGACTTCGACTCCACCTACAAGATCGAAGCAACCGCGGTCGACCCCCGCGGGCAGACCGCGACGTTCAACGATCAGATCCGCACGGTGAATCCTGATGGCTTCCTCAAGGCCACACCCACCCTCGAGGCGGGCACGGAGTTTGGCGTGGGCATGCCGCTCACCGTCGACATCGACGAGGCGGTGAAGGACCGAGCCGCTGTCGAGAAGGCCATGATCGTGCGCACGCCTAAGCCCGTCGAGGGTGCGTGGTACTGGACCGGACCGACTCAGGCGATCTACCGCACCAAGGAGTTCTGGCCTGGCAACACCGACATCGAGCTCGACATCGACCTGCGCGGCGTCGAGGCTGCACCCGGTCTGTGGGGTAAGGACAATGTGCGTACGACGTACCGCACGAGCGACTCCGTGGTCATGGAGGCCGACGCCCAGACCCTCATGATGAAGGTCTTCATCAATGGCAAGAAGGATCGCACCATCCCCGTCACGATGGGCATGCCCGGCTACGAGACGCTCTCGGGCACGAAGCTGATCATGACCAAGGAGCGCACGCGCATCATGGACAACGCGAGCGCTGGCGTTTCGCGGGACGATCCGGAGCACTATCGCGTCGAGGTTGACTACGCCATGCGCCTCACGTGGCACGGGGAGTTCCTCCACGCCTCGCCGTGGGCCGCGGGTGCGTGGGGCAACTCGCGCATCAGTCATGGCTGCACCTCGATGAGCACGGACAACGCCGCGTGGCTCTTCGATGTCACGAACATCGGTGATCCCATCACGATCACGGGCACGCCCCTGAGGCAGAACCCCGGCAACGGCATCACGGTGTGGAACATCTCCTGGGACAACTGGCTCAAGAAGTCGGCGACCGGGGCGCACATGACATCGCCCGAGGTGTGACGGTGACCCTCAACGATCTAGGCCAAAGCAAGTACCTGTCCCTCACGACCTTCCGCAAGGACGGCACACCCGTCGCGACACCGGTGTGGTTGGTGCGCGATGGAGATGCGCTCCGGGTGATCACGCAGGCCAATTCAGGCAAGGCCAAGCGCCTGGGCAATGACTCCCGCGTGCTGCTCGCTCCCTGCGATGCCCGGGGCAATCTCAAGGGGGAGCAGGTCGAGGGTACGGCGACCCTCGAGGACGCGACCGAGACCGCGCGCACAGCGCAACTCATCGAGAAGCGCTACGGACTGCTGGGCAAGATCTTCATGTGGCGGAGTCGGCGTGCGTCGAGCAAGCCCGGCGCCGCGGGACAGGTCGGCATTCGCGTCAGCGCTGCTGGCTAGGAGACGTCACTCGACGGTGATGCGGCCATCGGGAGCGGGGACCTGCGTGATCACACCGTCAACTGCGTCCTTCTTGATCGCGGTGACGATGTCGTCGAGGTAGGGCCCGCGGATCACGGCCTCCGCCGGTCGGAAGACATCCGCGTAGCCGTCACCGCCGTACACCATGAAATCGATGGTCGCCACGGTGTATGACCGGTTGTCCGCGGGGATCGGAGTGCCGTCCGCGAGGGTGACGCGGGTAATCCGCTTACCCACGGGGAGATCGGGGTCGAAGGCAAAGCGGAATCCGGCGATCTGCGGGAACCGCCCATCGGCGGGGTACCCGGAGACGCCGTTCTCCAGGGCCTTCCAGAGGTCGGCGCCGGAGATCCGGGTCGTGGCCGCGTTATTGCCGAAGGGGAAGACCGACACGAGGTCACCGAGGGTGACGTCGTATGGCCCGCTCGACCCGGGGGAGGGCCGGACCAGTGTGGGGTCGCCCGGGGTGTACTTGCTCGCGGGGAGGGTGTCGCGGATCCCGCCGCCGTTGAGGAAGGCTAGTTGCGTGCCGTAGGCGCGGCGCACGACTTCCGCGGAGTAGGTGCCCATGGGCGTCTCGCTAGAGCGCTCGACGGGGGGTACGCCGCCTCGGGGGAAGACATCCGCGACGACGCCGACGCGCACATCGAGCTGGGCCCGGGTCTGCTCGACGTATCCGTCGACCAGATCCTGGACCACGGGGTCGGGGGTGATGCCCACC
>CAJBMR010000369.1 GCA_903954205.1 uncultured bacterium
CCCCCAGGGCCGGAAGGCAGCAAGGGCAGGCGGGCTCTGTCGGGTGCGCGGGGGGTCCCCTGCTGTCCCCTTCCCGGACTAGGGTGACCGGGTGTCCACGGCCCTCTATCGCACCTACCGGCCGGGGCGTCTGGCCGACGTCGTGGGCCAGGAGCACGTCACCGAGCCGCTCTCCCGGGCCCTCGCCAGCGACCGGGTGCACCATGCCTACCTGCTGTCGGGACCGCGCGGCTGCGGCAAGACCTCGACGGCCCGCATCCTCGCCCGCTCGCTCAACTGTGCGCAGGGCCCCACTGCCGAGCCGTGCGGTGAGTGCCAGAGTTGCGTGGACCTCGCGCCCAACGGCCCCGGCTCCATCGACGTCATCGAACTCGATGCAGCGAGTCATGGTGGTGTCGATGACACCCGCGAGTTGCGCGAGCGTGCGATGTTCGCCCCGGTCTCGTCCCGCTACAAGGTCTACATCGTCGACGAGGCCCACATGGTCACCACCGCGGGCTTCAACGCGCTCCTCAAGCTCGTCGAGGAGCCGCCTGATCACGTGCGCTTCATCTTCGCGACGACCGAGGCGGACAAGGTCATTCCCACCATCCGATCGCGCACCTTCAACTACGCCTTCCGACTCATCCCCACCCGGGTCCTCCAGCAGCACCTGGCGATGGTGTGCGAGGCCGAGGGAGTGCCGGCCGAACCCGCAGCCCTCGCGCTGGTGGCGCGCAGCGCCGCTGGCAGTGTGCGCGATGCTCTCTCGATCCTCGGGCAGCTCATCGCCGGGTCCGGACCGGAGGGCCTCACCCACGATGAGGTCTCCGCCCAGCTCGGCGTGACCGACGCGGCCCTCCTGGACGACACCATCGATGCCATCGCGTCAGGTGAGGGCGCGCGCCTCTTCTCCGTCATCGACCGGGTGGTCGACGCCGGCCATGATCCGCGCGGCTTTGCCGCCGACCTGCTGCAGCGCCTGCGCGATCTCATCGTCTTGTCGGCCATCCCCGGCGATGAGGCTTTGGCCATCCTCGATGCACCTGATTCCGAGATCGAGGTGATGCGCAGGCAGGTGGCCAGCCTCACGTTGGCGGAGCTGTCACGTGCCGCGGATCTCGTGAGCGACGGGCTCACTCAATTCCGCGGCGCGACCGCACCCCGACTCCACCTGGAGTTGCTCGCCGCTCGCCTGCTGCTGCCTTCTGCCGACTCCTCGCCCGCTGGCCTGGCGGTGCGCCTGGATCGCCTCGAGCGCGGCGCCCCCGCGGCTGCCGCCCCGGCTCCCCGGGCGACAGCGCCACGCGCCGCGGCCGCAGAGTCGCGTCGGGCTCCCGAGCCCGAGCTGCAGCCCCAGGCTCCTCGCGCCGAGGAGCGCGCTCGTCCCGCGCCTTCCGGCCCACCGGCACCCCCTCGGATGTCTCAGGTCCTCGCCAACGTCGCCGAGCAGCCTGAGGCAGATGTGGCGCCCGCACCCTCGCCACCCCCGACCGGGGGCTCGCCTGCGAGCCTTGCCGATGTCACAACGATGTGGCCCGCGATCCTCGAGGGCTTGAAGTCGATGTCGCGTGTTGCCTGGATGGTCTTCAGCGACTCGCGCCCACTCTCCCTCGACGCCGGCGTACTCGCCGTCGGTGTCCCCGAGGAGAGCAAGGTGCGCAATGCCCGCGCGAGCGGTCACGCGGAGCGCCTGCGCCAGGTGATCATCGATGTCATGCATGTCGATGTCCAAGTCGACGTGGTCGCGACGGGCTCGGTCCCGCCCCCCGCTTCGCAGGAGGCCGCCACCTCAGACGAGCCCAGCATCGATGATTCCGACAGCGAAGATGACGTGAGCGGCGAGGCCCTGGCCATGCGTGAGCTGGGGGCGACCGTCATCGGCGAGATCGAGCAGGGCTGAGATGTACGACGGCATCGTGGCCGACCTCATCGACGAGCTCGGCCGCCTCCCCGGGGTCGGCCCCAAGAGCGCGCAGCGGCTCGCTTTCCACATCCTCCAGGCGGAGCCGGCTGACGTGCGCCGCCTCGCGGAGGTGCTCGTCGCTGTGAAGGAGCGCGCCCGCTTTTGCTCGACCTGCGGGCATGTGACCGAGGAGGAGGAGTGCCGGATCTGCCGCGACCCTCGTCGTGACCCGCACTCACTGTGCGTCGTCGAGGAATCGCGCGATGTGATCGCCATCGAGCGCACCGCCGAATACCGCGGCCGCTACCACGTGCTCGGCGGGGCCATCAGCCCGATCGACGGCGTAGGACCCGATGACCTGCGCATGCGCGAGCTCATGCAGCGCCTCGCCGACGGACAGATCACCGAGGTGATCATTGCCACCGATCCCAACCTCGAGGGCGAGGCCACCGCGACGTATCTCGCGCGCATGCTCATCCCCCTGGGTCTCGAGGTGACGCGCCTCGCAAGTGGTCTGCCTGTCGGAGGGGACCTGGAGTACGCCGACGAGGTCACCCTCGGGCGTGCCTTCGCAGGTCGTCGTCGCGTCGACGGCTAGACAGGACGAGCCGGTTCCGCTTGAGGCTGCGGGTCGCGCGACATCCGACGGCCGATAGACTGCTGCTTCCGCCGTTGGTGCCCGCCCCGTCGGGGGCGGCCGGTGTGTTGTCCAGGAGCCGATGTGGGCCTCGTCGTGCAGAAGTACGGAGGCTCCAGCGTTGCTAACGCTGAGAGCATCCGTCGCGTCGCAGCGCGCATCGTGGCGACTCACCGTGCGGGGCACGGGGTCGCGGTCGTCGTCTCTGCCATGGGCGACACCACCGATGAGCTTCTCGACCTCGCCGAGCAGGTCTCCCCGAGTCCCCCCGGCCGCGAGCTCGACATGCTCCTCACCGCGGGTGAGCGCATCTCCATGGCCCTGGTCGCCATGGCCATCAACGACCTCGGCGAAGAGGCACGCTCCTACACCGGATCCCAGGCCGGCCTCATCACCGATTCCTCGCACGGCGCAGCGCGCATCATCGACGTGACGCCCGGGCGCATCCAGGAGGCACTTGCGGCGGGCGCCATCCCGATCGTCGCCGGCTTCCAGGGCGTCGCCCAGGACACCAAGGACATCACCACCCTTGGTCGCGGGGGCTCCGACACGACCGCGGTGGCACTCGCCGCCGCCCTCGGTGCTGACGTGTGCGAGATCTACACCGACGTCGACGGCGTCTTCAGTGCCGACCCCCGCGTCGTGCCCAAGGCGCGCCAGCTCTCCGTCGTCACCTACGAGGAGATGCTGGAGTTGGCTGCTGCCGGCGCCAAGGTTCTCCACCTGCGCTGCGTGGAGTACGCGCGTCGCTTTGATCTGCCCATCCACGTGCGGTCATCCTTCTCCGACCGCGAGGGCACCTATGTCCTGTCCGAGGCCGCGATCGCGGCCCGAATTGCCGCGGGAGGCACCATGGAGCAGCCGATCATCTCCGGCACGGCCGCCGACCTCAACGACGCCAAGGTCACCGTGGTCGGCGTACCCGACCGCCCGGGCGAGGCCGCCGCGATCTTCAGCGCGCTGGCCGATGCCGGCATCAACATCGACATGATCGTCCAGAACGTTTCCGTAGCCTCGACTGGTCGCACTGATGTGACCTTCACGTGTCCGCAGGGGTCCATGGGCAAGGCGACCAGCGCTCTTGAGGCCGTGCGCGCGCAGATCGGCTTCGAGGGTCTCCTCACCGACGAGGGCATCGCCAAGATCTCGCTGGTCGGAGCTGGGATGCGCTCGCACCCCGGTGTCTCGGCGACCTTCTTCAAGGCGCTCGCCGACGCGGGGGTCAACGTCGAGATGATCTCGACGTCCGAAATCCGCATCTCGGTGGTGACGCGGGCGGAGGTTGCCCAGCAAGCCGTGCAGGCCCTGCACACCGCATTCGGGCTCGACGCCGACGGTGAGGCTGTTGTCTACGCCGGGACCGGGCGATGAAGGCCGATCCGACAGTTGCGGTCGTCGGCGCCACCGGCCAGGTCGGCGGAGTCATGCGACGCCTGCTCGAGGAGCGCAACTTCCCCGTCGGCCAGATCCGCTACCTCGCCTCGGCTCGCTCAGCCGGCACGACGCTGCCGTGGAAGGGCACCGAGGTTGTCGTGGAGGACGTCGCCACCGCAGACCTCTCGGGAATCGACATCGCCCTGTTCTCCGCTGGCGGATCGACCTCCAAGGAGTACGCGCCTCAGTTCGCCGAAGCCGGAGCCGTGGTCATTGACAACTCCTCGGCTTGGCGCATGGACCCCGATGTCCCGCTCATCGTGAGCGAGGTCAATCCCGAGGCGATCACGGACGCCCGCAAGGGCATCATCGCCAACCCCAACTGCACGACCATGGCCGCCATGCCGGTGCTCATGCCGCTGCACAGGGAGGCTGGCTTGCAGCGCCTGGTGGTGAGCACCTTCCAGGCCGTTTCCGGGAGCGGCCTATCCGGAGTCGAGGAGCTCGAGACGCAGCTCCGTGCAGTTATGGACGGCGATGTCACCACTCTCGTCCACGATGGGTCGAGTGTGGCCTTCCCCGAGCCTAAGAAGTACGTCCGCACCATCGCCTTCGACGTCGTGCCGATCGCGGGCTCGATCGTCGATGACGGTCTCGGTGAGACCGACGAGGAAAAGAAGCTGCGCAATGAGAGCCGCAAGATCCTCGGCATCCCGGATTTGCTCGTCTCAGGCACCTGCGTGCGTGTGCCGGTGTTCACCGGTCACTCGCTCTCGATCAACGCGGAGTTCGAGCGACCCCTGAGCGCCGAGCGTGCGACCGAGATCCTCTCCGGTGCGAACGGCGTGGTGGTGACCGACGTGCCCACGCCGCTCCAGGCAGCCGGCGCGGATCCGTCGTTCGTGGGCCGCGTGCGCGCGGATGAGGGCGTGCCTGATGGTCGTGGCCTCGCGATGTTCGTGAGCAATGACAACCTGCGCAAGGGTGCGGCTCTCAACGCCGTGCAGATCGCCGAACTCCTCGTCGGCTGACCACTTGCGCCTGCAAGACACATGGGAAGGGCCCGGATCGCAAGATCCGGGCCCTTCCCATGTGTCGGGGTGGCGGGATTCGAACCCACGACCTCTTCGTCCCGAACGAAGCGCGCTACCAAGCTGCGCCACACCCCGAGGGAGCCGAAGGAGTCTATCCCCCGGCGGTGAGGGTGAGCAGTGTGGCCTCCGGTGGGCACGCGAAGCGGATGGGGGCGTACGGAGACGTGCC
>CAJBMR010000370.1 GCA_903954205.1 uncultured bacterium
GGTTGATTCGACGCGACCCCGATCAGACGGTCGTGAATGCATTCGTTCTTCTCACGCCGATCCCCGTGTATCTCGTGGCGGAGACCGTCGACGGCTCGGGCATCCTCGCGGTCGTCGCTGCGGCACTCATCATCGCCAACACCATGCTGACGCATAGGCGATTCGAAGGCCGCCGATCATCCGTGGCCATCTGGAAGCAGATCACGCTCATCCTCACGGCCGCCGCCTTCTTCCTCGTGGGCCTTGAACTACCCGAGACCGTCATGGCACTGCCCTCAGAGGACCTCAGGATCCTTCCTGTCCTCGTGCTCGCCGTCGTAGCTGTGCTCATCCTGAGTCGATTGATCTTCGTGATGGGCTACAGCTTCGTCTCCGGCAGGGGCGAGGCGCACATCGGACCGCGAGAAGCCATCGTGCTCGCGTGGGCCGGAGCTCGCGGTCCGGTGTCGGGGCTGGCAGCCTTCTCGATCCCTCTGGGCGTGGGGGTCGAAGCCGCCGCGGATGACAGCCGACTGCTCCAGGCGACGACCTTCGTGGTCATCGGCGTCACTCTCGCGCTGTCTCCGACCTTGGGATTCGTGGCACGCGCCATGCGCATCACCCCGCAGGATCTCGACGACGATCGACGGGCGGTGCGCGTGGCCGTGGCCACGCGCGGGCTGGATGCGCTCGACGAGGCGCTTCGCGATGCCGCCGGTGCGCGCGAGTCGCTCCCTCCGGGGCTGGAGGACGCCATTCGACGCAGGCTCACCGCGGACCTCGAGTCCGCCGGGGGAGGATCGTCGGCACCCGCGCCGCTCGGTGACGCCTATCGTCTCGAGATGGCCGTCCTGCGCGCACAGCAGGATGAACTCCTGCGCCTACGCGAGGGGGGCACCCCCGACGCGGTGATCCGGCCGGCGCTCCACGCTCTGGACCTGCAGCTCAGCGCCCTGCGGGCGCGCAAGCCCACGATCTAGTCGCCCCATAGTCCGGGGGACCGCCGACTAGGTGCGGCCCAGCGTCTCCTGGGCCTGCGTGAGGGGCTCCTGCCGGGGCACCCAGTCCGCCAGCCTCGCTGCGAACCCCGCGTCCGCAGCGGCTTCCACCACCTCCGCGTCGTCGTCTACGAGGTACGCCACCTGGGCTTGAGAAGCGATCCTCCGGAGGGCTTCCACCTTGAGCACCCGGGCGGGGCGGCGATCCGAGTCGCGTCGCATGATCAGTTCGCCTTCGGGCAGCCCATGCTCGCTCAGCCATTGGACTGTGTCCAAGCGACAGCGTTCGGGACGCCCGGTGAGGTAGATCAGCGTCAGTCCAGACTCGACGGCCCGGTGTGCTGCCTGGCAACCGTCCGCCAGGGCTGGATCCCTGGACGCAGATGCAAAGAACCCGTCCCAGTCGCGGCGTCCCGAGTCGATGTGGTGGAGCCGATGGCGTACGTCGGCGAGTACGCCGTCGATGTCGAATACCGCCACGCGAGGGGAGTTCTCCCTCATGGTATCTGACATAATGTACGTTATCGGATCTAACCGCTACCGAGGAACCTCAAAGACCAGCACGCCGAAGGGCGCGAGTTCGGCGCTTCCCAGCGAACTGAAATCCGCCGTGCTCGTGCTGATGAGGTCGGTAGCGCCTGGACTGAGGGACGTGACGGTCACACGAGTATCTTCTCCTGAATCCACGCCGCCTGTCGCCAGCAGGCCTGCGATGTCGGCGGTGACGGGGACGTTCTGCGGATTTGCCACCAGGAGTCTGGTCTGGCCCGCATCGTTGCGGCCGGCCAACACGCCCAGGGTGGGCAGGCCACCGGCCAGCAGTGCGCCTGCGTCACTGAGACTGACTCCGGCGACCTCGGAGACGAATAGCGACGGGGCTGCGAGGTCCACCACCTCCCACCCGGCCAGCATGCTCCAGAGAGCGAAAGCCGCGCCCTGGGGCTTGCGGGTCCCATCGCCGTACAGCAGTCCGAATCCGCTGCCCCCAAGGGAGTCGCACCCCAGCCCCGGGCACGGAGCGCCGTCAACGATGGGCATCGTCAACTCACTGTTCGGGATGAAGGGCCCATCGGCGCCTCGGTAGAAGAAGACTCCCTCGAGGTCCGGCCACGACTGCATTTCAATCCAGGCCACGGTCGCCAAAGCCCCACCGGAGACCTCGCCATGAGGGTGGCATGTGGAGCCCGCGCCCGCGCATGAGACAGCGTCGGTGTTGTACTCGGTGACGATCTGAGGCGTTCCGCCGTAGCCATGCTGGTCAAGGGCATCCGCGAAGAATTCGTAGCAGCCGCGAAGCTCATCGATGTTCGCGCCGTACCA
>CAJBMR010000371.1 GCA_903954205.1 uncultured bacterium
AGGCCGGCACCCAGGCGACCCGTGGGCACGGGCGCGGCGAGCAGTCCCGTGGCCGCCGCCAGTGCGCGGGACCAGCCGACGTCAGGGGGGAGCGCGGGATCGACACGGAGACTGCGCGCCGCATCGCGAGCGATCTCGTCTGTGGGGGCGCTGGGCGTGGAGGTGATCAGCAAGGCGGTGGCCTCGGGCAGGACGGCCTCGGCCAGGGGATCCACACCCGGATGCCACGGGGATCGCCGCGCAGCCCCCGGGCCGTCGACCACGAGATCGCAACGTCGTGCCAGGGCGTCGAGGTAGGCGGTGTGCGCCGGGGAGGTCATGCGCAGCAGGACAGCGGGGCGCCCGAGGGCGTGAGCAGCATCGACAAGGGCCCCCGCGGCCAGGAGCCTGTCGACAGCAGCCGGATCGCCCAGGTGCGACCAGGCCTGCCCGGGCAGGGCGGCAGAGGTGTCGATGATGACGACATCCGGATCGATCGCCTCCACGAGTGCGGCTGCCTCATGTGGGAGGGCCGGGCTCACTGCCGCATAGGGCACCCAGCCGCGTGCCGTGGCACTGGCGATCGCTCCGGCGATCGAGAGGCCGCGTCCGGGGGCGACCGCGGCGATGCGCGGGACAAGGAGGCGGGCGGCGTCGAGATCGAGGACCTCACGCGTGCGCGCCTGTCCCGCAGGCTTGGGCGCAGCGCGACGGGAGCGGCGCAGGCGCCATGTGCGCCATAGGTCGCGCGGCAGCATGAGCAGGCGTCGGGGATCCTTCGCAGCGCGCACGAAGAGGTCTCCGACGACGTACGCGGCGCTGCGCTTCGTGCGATCGAGTTCGCGCTCTGCGCGGTCGGCGCGCGATTGTGCTTGGCGCAACTCCGACATCAAGCGCGCACCGCTTGTCGTCCGTTCCACCTCGCCCGCTGGGGGGCTATCGGGCGCTACGTCCTCACTCATCGACGCTCGCGATCCCCGAGCCAATCGACGATGACCTCTGCGATGCGCCGGCCTGCGTGGCCGTCCCACAGCGGCGGACGCCGCGTCACGTCGAATTCCCCGCCGAGGGCCTCGTCGAGGAGCGGCAGGAGGGTCGCTGGCGTGGCGAGGCGGTTGGAGCCATGGGTGATGGTGACCGGGCGCTCGGTATTGGGCCGAAGCGTGAGGCAGGGGACACCGAGGACCGTCGTTTCCTCCTGTACGCCGCCCGAGTCGGTGATGACGGCCCGAGCCCCCCGGACGAGACCCATGAAGTCGAGGTAGCCGAGCGGCTCCACCACATGCATGCGGGGGTGGTCATCGAGCCCTAGGGCCTCCAGGACAGCGCGTCCACGCGGATGGAGAGGGAGCACGATGTCTGCGCGGGATGCCGCCGAGTGCAGCAGCGCCACGAGCTCACCTGCCGACTCCGGATCATCGACATTGCCCGGTCGGTGCAGCGTCGCCACGAGGTAGTCCTCTGGCAGGCGGAACTGTGCGCGCATGCGATCGGCATCGAAGCGGTCCAGGTTGGCGAGAAGTGTGTCGATCATGGGATTGCCCACCAGGTGGATGCGATCTGCGGGCACCCCCTCGTGCGCGAGATGCGCGATGGCATCGGGGCTGGTGCACAGCAGGAGATCGGAGAGGCGATCGGTGACGATGCGGTTGATCTCCTCGGGCATCGTCATGTCGAAGGACCGCAACCCCGCCTCGACGTGAGCGACCGGCACGCCGAGCTTGCTCGCCGCGATCGCGGCAGCCAGTGTGGAGTTCACGTCGCCGTACACGATGACCATCTCGGGCTTGGTGCTTAGCAACTC